>DAOVQH010000065.1 GCA_030628755.1 Candidatus Cloacimonadota bacterium
AAAGGTTGCATCGGAACTCGTTGAAAGAGGATTTCCCCAGGTGCGGAGGAGGACAGCTCGCAAATCACCAAGAAGAGCAAAATCCCCCCAAGAATCCGGTGTATATATTACAAGGTAACCTGCTCCCAAACGACCACCGGATACTCCCGGGCTTAGAAATACTCCTACATTATTTAGCCAGGTTTTGCCATTTCTCTCTTTATCCAGATCATGAATATATCGTGATGTGATTGACCAGCGGTCAGGACTTCCCCATTCGATAGATGATAGGGTTAAGATCACATCCCGGTCACTCAAGTGCAACATTATCCACGAATTACGGGATTCTTTTTTCTTAACTGGTTCTTCCGCTTCCTCGCTAAAAATCGTATTAGCACAAAACAACAAAAGAAAAAGAATTACAATCTTAAAGTTCCTTATTCTTTTCATTTTAAAATCCTACTATTCAAATAAATTTAACAGGTTATCAAGAAAGATCATGTTAGATTTCAAACCCCCTCTTAAATGGAATTATCCTTATTATCTCCCTTTTTAAGGGAGAATCAAAGAGGGTTCAGTATTTTACCTGAAATGTATAGATATCCATTTACATTTATTCCGCTATTCTTCAGAAGTATTTTTGGGTTCCCGCCCCCACCTTTCGAGTCCCCAGCACAGCAAGTACAACAAGATTGGTAGCCAGAATGCTAGAAATAACGGATTCAGGACGCCTTTGGTACTGAAACCGCCTGAAACATTTCCGGGAAGCAGTCCCAGGAACAATATGACAAAGAAACCTCCGAGGGCTGCCACCCCAAGGAACGAGCCCACACGCTCCCATTTGAGTGCCAGGAACATAGCTACTACATAGATTCCCATCAGGGCTAACCCGATTGCTGCGATCGGCTCAATTGGATCGGATGGGGGATGAGACTCCAGGGATTGCCCAATGAACATAAGCAGTAAGAATCCCGCCATGATCAACCCGAGTACGCGAGCTGACCACCTTATAACCACTATTGCTGCATTCTTCCTTTCTCGGTCTGTCTTCATATAACCTCCTTTCAAGCAGGACAGCCACGCCCGTTCGTCTATGAATCTCACAGCGCATGACAGAACGCTCTAGTGTGCGTCTAACTTATAATTATACCAAATTATCACAGTTAAAATGTTAAAGCCTATTATACTTCTCATTTTGAAACCTCCTATTTACATAGAATTATTCAGCTATTCTTCAGAAGTATTTTTGGGTTTCCGCCAAAGTCCTATCGAAGCAGCCAGAAGTGGAACACCAATTATTAGTGAACCTCCAATCGTAGCCCAATCAATATCTTTTCTAAATATAAATGTAACTAAAGCAATCATAATAAAAAACAATACAACAGCGATTACACGCGGAAAATACTTTGATAAAATACCTAATCCGGCAATTATTAAACCCGGAAGAGCATTCATTAAGAAGTTAATTGAGAATATTCCGTTCCCACGATCTATTGCACCCATCCCGGAAAATAGAGCTACTAAAAGCCCTACTCCAATAATAATTTTGGGAGCAACTTCACGGAAGTTCTTAGATAGAAGAACATTGAACAATGCCTTTGTGGCAATACCGATAACTATAACCATTAAAAACATTTCGAATGTATGGTTATCTTCTGCCATTAAATATCCGGCAAAGAAGACGCAGGCAAACATCATCACAATAAAAGCGATGTTACTTGAACGATGGTTAAGATTTTGCTGTCTTTCATCGACATATTTTTTTGCCAATCCAAATGAAGCTAAAGTTGGACGCAAAAGGTATGCTGCGACGATAAAACCCAAAATAAAAATTTGATTTTGCGTAATTGCAAACAGAATTAAGCCAAGAACAAAAATACCACTAGCCCACCAAAAAATCGGATTCTTTTTAAACTTCATCTTTATCCTCCAAAATAAATAGCTCTTCAACCGTTGTTTCGAGCTTTTTTGCCAGCAACAATGCCAGCTTTACAGAAGGTGCGTAGTCGCCGCCTTCAATTGATACAATTGTCTGCCTGGATACTATAACCATATCAGCCAACTGCTGCTGGGTTAATTCCCCCCGGTAAAACCTAAATTTTCGAAGATTCGTTTTCATAATTCTATCCAAAATACTCCTCTATTCTATCCACATAACCAAGTAAAATTTCCTGTACATCGTGTCAAGTTTTTTTGTCTTTATGACAAATATATTTTACATATCATCTAAAACAAGTAGTATTTGTGATAGTATAGTGAATTCTTATAAATTGGAAAAGGAGTTGGTTTTTACAAAGAAGCAAAAAATTAAACCGAGAATTGATTGGAAAAAAGGCAACTATTAGTGTTCCGAAAATTTTCGCTATCCATCGAATGTATTGTATTTTTTTTGTAATGAAGATGTTGTTTTCATAAACATTCTTTTTGGTTATTTTTTCTTCGATGTTCGTCAGTAACCGGATGTTTTGAGACTATAATAAAAGCCTTCCAGATAATCCCCAGAAGGCTCTATGGTTGGTTGAGGTTTTAATACACTTTATTTACCATAGTGCCAAATGTCACCATACTTTTTTATCACAAATTTGAAAGAAGAGAAAATAAAGAAGTCTTTCCTTCCTTCATTTTTCGTGTCCAATTTGAAAAAAATACTCATAACAATTTTGTCAACTTTGCTCAGGTTTATTTTCATGTAAATCCCTGTAAAGTGCGATGTACTCCCGCACAACCTTCATCGATCTTCTCACAATATCTTTGACCTCGGTTTCCGTTAATCCTTTTCTGATCAACTTACGAATCTGTTCATATTGCTTGATGTAACGATCCACAGCATCTTGACTATGTGACGTTTTCAAAACAATATCTGCCGGTGAAAAGCCCTGTTCATATAATGAAATTATGATTGCTTTATGAGTGGGAAGACTACCCATATCCATTACATAACCTTTTAAAGGTGGAATTTTGCCAGTCTCTTTCACATAAGCTTTCAAGTATTTTTGGATGGTATTTAATCCACGGTTCAACAGAACGCTCAACTCTGCTCCACTTAATAAACCACCTTGATCTTTAGCTGATTCCAGAAGGCGGATCATTGTTTGGATTTCACGCTTTTGACAATGTTTGTAGTTGCTGTTTTTATTGCCGTTCCTGTAATAAATACGATTCTCAATATCTTCCTCTGTAATCAAGGGCAAGGTTACGGTAACACTATTATAATCTTCGGTCTTTTTACCATAATTAGGACGCTGACCATCATCCTTTGTGGTGCGGAAAACAATCTCACCGATTCCAACTTCGCTGCCGGATGGATGGAACTCTGAATGAAGCTGTTCGATATCTTCGGACAGCATGGAAAGGATTTTGCGGGAACCCAATATTTTGTATTCGCTCTCCAAAAAATTGATCAAAGCACTGCGAAAGTTGCGTTTGTTGATGCTTTCATAACGGTCTCGAATGTTTCTGTTCATGTTTCCTCCGTAACTGCCACTCGAAGACCATCTTGACTTATCGTTTTTTTTAGTCCACTACGATATTGGGATTGCTCTAATAATATGGATAAGTGTTCACTCATCAGTTGGGATTTCTTAGCTTCTTCTATGATCTGGCGATATTGTTTGATCAGTGATTCAGATAATCCAGTGACAAGAGAGATCTCTTTGCTGTGGGCTATACCGTAATGAATACTCATCAAAACTTTACTGAAGCTTTCAAGATAACGCTTGACCGCTGATAAACTGTGTTGTGTTTTCCGCTTGATCTCCGAATAAGTAAAGCCATTCAAATACAGATTGATGATCTGGCTTTTGTGAGTCTGCCCTCGACCAATATTGTGAAAAGCACCACGTGTCATTACTTCTATTCCACGAGATTTTATGGCGTGAATGTCCCGTTTGATTGTTCTTACGCCGCAATGCAAATATCGACTCAAATCTTCCTGGCTCAAGATGCCTTCCTGCTCTAATGCTTCTTCTGTTATGCGCTGAAGTACAAATCGGCGTAAAGCCGGACGACCAAATTCTTGTAATATATCTTCATCTTCTTTGCCGTTATCTAAAGTCAATGTCACTGTGCATTTCTTGACTTGATTTATACTTTTGCCGCTTTTTTCTTCTAAACAGGCTACTACTGCTTCTATTTGCCCGTACTGTGAATGCTCTGGTCGTACTAGGCTGGCTTTTGCTGTTTGAAGAATTTGTTCACTTAAACGTGGGGAGAGTTCATATGAATTTTGCAATTCATACAAAAACCCTCCATCAAAACTCTTTAACTCTCTTCTATTAAACGCGTTATCTGCCCTATACATCTGTCCTCCTTCATCGGATATTGATAATATAATCCAACTGGGGGGACATTTGTCACTATTTCAATAACAACATCTTCCTAACTCTCTGAAAATCACCTGTTTTAAACTTGTAGAAATATATTCCTGAGCTGACTCGATTGCCATTGGAGTCTTTGCCATCCCATACAACCTCTCTCGTTCCCAAACCCTCGTTTGGGAATGTTTTAAGTGTTTTCACTTTTTGACCTTTAATATTATAGATTACAAGCTCTGCGTTCTCAGCGTTCTCTGCGGTGAAAAAAGTAATAGTGGTTTGCGGGTTGAAGGGATTGGGAAAGCAGGATAGCAGCATCGCTTCTTGAATTTCTTCGTTACCAATATCTGTTACATTGATCAGTACCGAAACCGGATCCGAAGCAGCTGATTCGCCGGTATCATATACTGCTGTAACGAAGTAATGGTATTGTCCGTTAATCATATTGAGATCAAAATACTCTTCTTCTAAAACGCTCTGAATAATAATACCATTGCGATAAACATTGTAGGCCAAAAGTATATCTCTGGTATAATTTGGTTCTTCCCAGGTTAGATGCACATTATTGCCATTAAAAACAAATGCTTCCAGGTTTTGTGGCTCGGGTGGTAAATCAGGGTCAGGTACCAGCTCACAGAGCACATAAGTCGTATCGTTTTCCAATACCATAATATTATCTTGTGTGTAAGCTAAATAGCCCAGAGCGGTCACCGAGATCGATTGATTTCCATAGGGAATGTCCGTTAACAGAAAGTATCCGTCTTCATCCGAGATAGTATTGCCAAAAGAAGACATCACCTGAGCAAATGAAATGGGATCGTTATTGGTTGCATCTACGATATTACCTTCAATAGCACCGAACACAGCTTCCACACCAGAGATTAAGAGATCATCTATGTTCCAGCCGCTGTATTGCCAGGAACCGTCCGTGGATCCGATCGAAAACCGTATTCGCACATTACTTTGCAGATCGGCAATTGATGATATATCATATGTTGCCTGATTCCAAGAATTGTTTGTGATCACAGATGTATTTGTCCAAATCTCCAGCCAGGTTGTTCCATCATCATTGCTCACGTCGATGTAGGCATGATCGTAAGCCGGTTGTTCCACATTCAACCATCTCATAAAGGAGAGTTGCACGTCCAGGAAACTGCTGCAATCAATGGGGGGAGAGATTGCAGTGTATTCACGATTTCCCAGGTTGTTTTCATAATCACCCGGGAAGCTGCCGCTGCCTGTAAGATCTACACCAAGAACCTTGGTGCCCCCGTAGGCTACGGAAGGATCCGGATTGCCATGTTCTCCGCCCAGACCCTGGGGAGCATCCATTTGAAATTCACCGCTTAACAGCCAGCTGGAAATTATTTCAAAATCATCTGACCAGATAGTTTCACTCCACAACGAACTCAGAAGCAGGAATATAAAGGCGGCTGTTATGAAAAACTTTCTTATCATGCTATCTCCTATCAATCACTTTATTTCATCACGATCTTCTTCATTTTACAACTTCTGAGTTTCGACTCGAAAGAGAAGCGTCAAGTCGAGACGCCACATTATTCCTGTCTCGCAGGGAAGTATGACCCCAGTCCCGAAAGCATTCGGGACGGGGTAAACGTATTGGGACGAAACCTATTTCAACAACAACATTTTCTTAACTTTCTGCTTCCCATTCCTTCATTTTCTCTCTTGCTTTTTGTGCTGGTTTGTATTCCGGGTCTGCATCTTTCCAGGTTTCAAGAGAAGATTTAAGAAGTTTTATCGCTTCTTTTGTTTTCCCTTTTTCCTTGTAAGTTAAAGCCAGTTCATAATTACATTCCGGGGCAATCGGGAAAATCTTTAGATAATCTTTCAGAATTTTTCCCGATTTATTAAATTTCCTGATGAGCCTGTAACATCGTCCAAGCGGAATTTTTACTTGTAAAGCAAATTGTGGAAATTCAGCTATTTTTTCATACTTATTAACTGCTTTTTTATATTCACCCTTGAATTCAAAAATGTTCCCTTCTCCAATAATAATAAAATATTTAACATAACCTCCGACTACTTTATCCAGAGATGATTTTTTTATTTTATTAATTGTTTTTTCCAGGTTCTCAGCATCCTGAATTTCAGAATATAAATCCATAAAAGCCCACAAATAGAATTCATTTATTGGAGAGGGTAATTTCTTAAGGTCTTCAACAATCTGAAAAGCGGATTCTTTTTTTCCCATTTGCACATATAAAGCGATAAGATGTCTCTTTTGATTTGTAATTAATTGTAAAGGACGAACTGATTTTTCTCCTTCTGATATTTCCAAAATCCTGTATTTAAGAGTTTCTTTCAGCATTCCTTTGAGTTCAAATAATGAAGCCATCGCGGAATAAACCCTCATTTTATCAGCAGGAGTTTTACATTTTAAAAGTATATTTTCATAATCCTTATTTGCTTCCGCTAGTTTTCCAAAATTTTGCTTTATAGTAGATAATGAAACAACTGCATTTATATTATAAGGTTCAATCACAAGTGTTTTTTCATAATAAGATTTTGCTTCTTCATAATTACCGACCCGTTTATATAAATTACCGATCTGTAAATATGAATTAGCATTATCCGGAAAGATATCTGTATATTTTTCATAATATTTAACTGCCTTTTTTATTTTCCCTTCCCTATCATAAACTGATGCTATGCTTTGAATAAAACCATATTGCTGAGGGTCTATCTTCAAAATCTTCTTATATTCAGAAATGATATCCTTATAACGATTTTGACTTGTAAGATGATTACGCACAAGTATAAAATGCGGTCTAATATCATCAGGATAAAATTTAATCCACATATTTAATACAGCAATTGCTTTATCAAAATCAACTTGTATTAAATAATATGCATATTTAATGACATATTTATCTTTTTCAGGAAATTTATAGAGATTTTTCATTAATGATGAAAAAATTTGTTTCATCTTTTCATCCTGATTTATGTTCATAGTGTTCAGATAGAAATCTATCAGTTGCAGGTATGCATAAGCAAAAGAAGGGTCTTCTTTAATTGCCTGTTCAATTTTTTCTACCGCCTTTTGATAATCGTTATAAAAATTAATTGAATTAATGCCGGATGTATAAGATTTCATTGCAGATAAATTATTGGTCATCATTTCCGCAACAGGCATGCTGTTAAATTCTTCCAGGCGTTTGGAAGGAACGTTCATATCTTTTTTTATTTGAAGAGCGATTTCATCTATCAAACTGAATATTTGATTTCCGCTGAATTTACGATTTTTCAGCAACTTGAATCTTTTTGTATCATAAAGATTTGTATCAATTTCAAAAGTATCATTTTTCTTTTTAAATATGCCTGTTAAGAAATATTGTTGGTGAAGTTCGCTTGATAACTGTTTTTTCAATGAAAGAGGAATATTTATATAATTGGAAAATCCTGCTTTTTTCATTCTATTATAAATATCACTCCCAAAACTTGTCCGGATGTATAAATCTTGTTCTAAATCAATTTCCAGCATATATTTGATCGCATACTGAAGCCAGTTATTATTTTCATCTTCAGATTCGTTGTTAAAAAAGAATATTGTGATTTTTTTGCGGAATTCACTTTTGGGAATTTCCCGTTGAATTGTTTGACCTTCTTCATCTAAAACAGTTACAGATGAAGTTGTTGATTCGAAATATCTTTTTTGGAAAAGAATGAATAAAAGTATGGATAGAACTATCAGAATTATGGAGAAAAAAATCGAACCTGAATATTTATTGTATAACAGGAAATATATCAGGAATGCAGAAATTAATAGATTTACCGGAATCCCAATTTTTTCATATTTTACCCATTCGTCTTTTCCTGATTTTCCATGAAAATAAGCCAGCAACAACACGCTTGGAATCAGGGTGAATAATATAATAATACATAAAGTGATCAAGTGTGAAGATAATAAATAACGATCAACAAGAAGACTGCTGACAAATTCAATTATTGCCCAACTTGCTCCGAGATAGATGCCAAGAATCTGTGGAACCCTTCTTTGCCAGAGGTTTTTAAAAAATGAGATTTTTGTTTTCATAATTATTTCCCTTTATATAAAGCTGATTTGCAAAGATTGGACTTGACTCAAAAGACGAAGTCTTTGAGTTGAACTTCCCGCTATCAGCAAGCTGATAGTTCTATTCAGATGAAAACATAATTAAGAACATCGGAATGTTCAGCTTGCTGATCTTCCGATTGTTTGCCGGAAGAAGACAACATTCCGAAGAGCTTCGCACATTCGGAAGTTGGAAAGTGTTTTCATAGGAGAACAACCTGTCTGAAATAATCGCAATCCTCGACTCACATTCCCTTCGGTCATTGCGAGTCAAGACTTGCTTGAACGGCTTGTTCAATCTGCAAGATTTTAAACAGCTTGCCACCCATGATTTTTTTGCAATAACACGGTTATTGCACTCCAAAATTTGCTTCCCACTCTTTCAATTTCTCTCTCGCTTCCTGTGCTGGAATATATTCAGGGTCTGCATCTTTCCAGATATTTAGAGTTATTTTCAAATGCTCTGATGCCTTTTCTTTTTTACCCATATCGTTATAAAGGAGAGCAATTTCATAATTAGTATTAGGTCCAAATGGATGAATTTTTAAAGTTTTCTCCAAGTAACCTTTTGATTTTTTAAACTTCTTCAACTTCCTGTAACAGCGTCCGATTTGCCGATTAATGCTTGCATCTGTTGGCTTAAGTTCCGATTCCTTTTGATACATAAGAATCGCTTGTTCATATTCACCCTTTATTTCGTGAATTTTTCCTTTCGCATTAAATATATAAAAGCGAAGTGCTTCAACCTGTAAAGTTTGTATAAATATTTCAACTCCTTCAATTGCTTTTTCGATATTCTCTAAATCTTCTAATTCTAAATATATTATAAGATATCCAAGGGAAGAAAATTTATCATAGGGTGGCATAAGCTGTTCTTTGAAGGTTTCAATAGTCTGGAATGCTTTATCCTTTTTACCAATTTGAATATATTTATAGACCATTGTCATTCTATAAAGTAATATTAATAATGGAGGTTGAAATTTTTCACTTTCAGCTAATTCTTTTTGAAAATATTCAATTGATTTATAGATTTGACCTTTAGTTTCATAAAAGGATTCTAACGAACTATATACTTCAACCCAGTCTTGTGGAATTTTACACAGATTTAAAATACTCTCATATTGCTCAAGTGCTTCATTAAAATTTCCTATATTTTTTTCAATGTCTGCCAAATTTATCAGAACAGAAATTTTTCCAGGTTCCCAAAGAATTGCTTTATCATAATAGGACTTTGCTTGCTCATAGTCACCCATAGTATCATATAAATCACCGATAGTAGTATATGAACTATAATCTTCAGGAAATTGCTCTGCATACTGTTTGTAGTATTTTAAAGCTTCTTCAAATTCACCTTTTTGTTCATAAAGAGAGCCAATTTCTTTGAGATAATTATACTGCTCAGGGTCAAGTTCTAAAATACACTTATATTCTTCAATCGCTTCATTCAGTTGGTTTCTCTGCTTTAAGTAAATTGCAAGAATTGAGTGAGCCATTATATCATCAGGATATAATTCAACCCACATCTTCACAACTGAAAATGCTTTTTCCGGTTCTTGGTTCAAAGAGTAGTAGCCCATTTTCATCATAAATTGATATTCTTCCGGAAGTTTATAAATATACTGCATTACATTCTGCATGGATTTTTCAGCCTTTGAACTCTGATTTGTCATGGAAAATAATCCACATAGAATCATGTGCGCAAAGGTAAAGGTTGGCTCGTCTTTGACAGACTGTTCAAGATTATTTATCGCCTTCTCATAATCATTATCAAAAAGCATTGCATTAAGACCTGTAATATACATATTGTAAGCAGGAATTGAATTCGTTAGCATTTCTGCAATAGGAAGGTCTTTCGCTTCCTCTATATGCCGGGCAGGAACTTCTAAATCATGCTTTAATTTGATTGTTATTTCAT
>DAOVQH010000011.1 GCA_030628755.1 Candidatus Cloacimonadota bacterium
AGGCCACGGTGGAGCGGTGCGAGATCCAGATCGTCGGTCTGTAGAACTCTGTACTTGTATATCTCGATGGTCGCTGTATTATTAGAGAAAGGTGATATAGTCTCTCAATCTACAACATCAAGAGTCAGAAAGTAAAAACACTTGTTAATGAAGTACTTCCAGCAGGAGAGTATTCAGTTGTCTGGAATGGCAGAGACTCCAATGGTAATCGTATCAGTTCAGGAATCTATTTCTACAAAATGTGCTTGCATCCCGATTTGTCGGGGAAAACAGGAAACCATGAAGAAACCATGAAGATAATACTTCTGAAGTAGTTTGTAAATTGTTATATTAGCCACTGGAGAAATTCAGTGGCTTTTTTGTACTTACTTTGTAGCAAATACCAAAGATAATGAACTCGCATTAACTGTGAGGTAAAAAATAGGGAAGGCTCATTGCCATCATGTATTCTCTATTTCACTGACGGATACTGCGATTCATTTTCAGAATTTCCTGATTTTACAACTTTATGGGTATTAACAAATAAAGCGGACTTCAATCCGCCATTCGGGGAAGCGATCAGGATGGAAGATTAATATCAGAAATTGAAATTTCTTTCCCCCAATCAATGGAAGTCTAGCGGAACTGAGATGGGGGAAAATAAACTCAAAACAAATCAGAATGAGCGCTAAGATTTTTATCACAATTTGATAAACTTTTTTTTTAATATCAATAAAGAAATTCTAATAATTTGGGATCTAACGGAGTAGATTTGGTCACTGTATCCTAAAGGTAGAAAAAATGTTGAATCAAGATTACAAATAAAAGTTGCGAATTTACAAAAATGAATAAATTTGTTGACTTGATTAAGATAAAATTAAAATTTATGATAAGAAAAAAAGAGTGGAGGATTTAATGAAAAATACTATTTTATTGTTATTGATTTTTGGATTAATAATAATCAGTTGCACTAAAAAAGCTGATAATGAAATCAAAGAAGGAAAGGTTGAGATGAAAATGTATATTCTTCAACAAGTTCCGTTTTCTTCAAATTTAGCTGAATTAGAAAAATTAGGTGATGTAGATTTTAATAAAGTTTTAGACAATTATATTCAATATGATCCGAAAACTTTGGATAAAATTGCTTTCAAATTGGGTTCGGATATTGCAGATGCTCTGGTTTGTCTGAAAGCAAAAAATAAAACCAAACTATTGGAGATCACGAAAAATCTTTCTAATTACGGTGAAGTTTTAGGCATTAGTAAACAATTTATAATGCTGTCCGCATCATTGAAACCATTGATTGATGAAGAGAACTGGGAACAGATCGAACAAAAACTCGAAGAATATCATAAAGAAATAATAGATGAATTATACAATATGAAGAGTTTCGATCATGTTATATTGGTTCAATTTGGTGGCTGGATAAAAGGTCTGGAAGATGTATCTTATATTTTAGCAAATGAAAAAATGGATAAAGAAGCATCAAAAATACTTTATAACAAAACTATGATTGTAGCTTTAGAACATGATGTTTCCAATCTCAGTGATGATAATATAATGAAGCAAGATTATATAAAAAAATCGATATTTAATATCAAGAGCATCAAAGAAATAATCTTTTCATCTGAGGATGGGTATTTCAATCAGGAACAAATAAAAAAATTACATACTCTTTCCAAAGAAATAACAACCGGATTTTCTAAATAATATATCAAACCTTCAAGGTTTCAAAAAAACTTGAAGGTTTGATAATGTTAAATAATGCTGCAAACGACTGAAATCAATTTAATTCATAATGCTGTCGTTTCAATTTATATCCATCTTGCCAGAATCCAGCATTTAACTGAAAATGAAATTGGCATAATTCACAATATGCTCAAATCTATCTTTGGAAAAGAAATAGAACAGCAAAATATCCTGAAATATATAGAAAACCTGCATTCTATAAGACAAGCAACGAACATCCTGAAACGCTATCTTCAATTTACTGACAAAATAAAACTTTTATTGAACCTTCTCTCGATCACATATTTCAATAAACAATATTTCCGTGTTCTGGGAAGTTTGGAAATTATTAAAATTATCGATCTCTTATACATTGATATAAACATTTATGACCGCATACTCGATCTCTTTGAAAATAAAACGGATCATTTGAATCTTTCCGTAAAAGAATTTCTCAACAGGAAAGAAAACGCAGTATTTTCCAATATTATGATTTGGGGAGAAGATGAAGAAAGTGATGTATTATTCAGAGACAAAACAGGTTCTCGTATCATTTTCCTGATATTTGAAAAAATGTTCTTTGTAGGTTTTTTGAATTGTTCTCATCTAATTTTGGATGAAGAAAATATAAAAGAGAATAAATTTTATATCATAAAGGAAAATCAAAACCTTCATATAAAGAATTATAGCAACAATAAGATATCTGTTTCGTATAAGGATATATTTAAAGTCTATGATTCCATAATATCACAAAAGCAGCGAACAATTCATTATAAAGACAAAAACATCGACTTTGATTTATTGCAAAATGGCGGAAAAATTTTATTATCAGTAAATAGCGGAAATTTAAAAGTTAATGGAGAAACAATTCAACAAAAAACCAACCTCGCAGTCAATGATATTATTGAAATTCAGGATAATAAGACCGGATTCGATGTTCTTTGTAATAAGATCGAGTTTCCGACTCAAGAGTCAAAAGTTGGAAAATACTATTTAGAAATATTTGAGAAATTTTTCCGCATCAATCTCCAGCGAACTTCAAAGACAATAATAATGATCCAAAAGGAAGATAACGATTTCTATCTTTTTCCTTTAAAAAGAAAAATTGATGTCTTTGTTAATAATCAGTTATTAATAACAAAAAAAAAGTTTGAGATCAACAAAGATATTTTCACAATTAACGAGCAAAATTTTAAGATCAATAAATATCTTGATATTATAAAAATTGATTATGATATCAATGAACTTCAGGTAAACAACTTATTTTATGTTTTCAAAGACAGTCAGAAAGCTCTGGACGGAATCAATTTTTATGTGAAAAAAAGCGAAATAATGGTCATTCTCGGTCCGAGCGGAAGCGGGAAAACAACTTTACTCAAAACTCTAATCAAAGATATAATTCCTGATGATGCCCGATTAACTATCGATGGATATAACCTTTATTCCAATTTTATTTTTTTCCGGAAACACATCGGTTATGTTCCACAGGATGATCTCCTGTTCAGCAATTTAACTGTTTATGAAAATTTATACTTTTGTGCCCGTTTAAGATTATCCCATATAAAGGATAAAAATGAAATCGATAAGAGAATCACCAATATTCTGAAACAGACCGATCTTTATGAAAAACGCAATACAAAAGTTGGTGATGTAATGCATAAAAGCTTGAGCGGTGGACAGAGAAAAAGACTGAATATCGCTTTGGAATTGCTTTCCGATCCTCTGATAATTATTCTTGATGAGCCAACATCAGGACTTTCTTCCAAAGATTCCGAAAAGCTCGTTAATATGTTGATCGATTTAAAAGAACAGGGGAAAATAATAATCGCCACGATCCATCAGCCAAATTCCGATCTTTTCAGGAAATTCGATAAAATCTTATTTTTAGATAAAAACGGAACTCAAGTTTATTTTGGAAAAGTAAAGGATATTTTTGATTATTTTGATGACGAATTGAAAAAAATATCTATCGATAAGCAGAATCTAATTGAAAAAAAAGAACTGAAAATGCCGGAATATCTTTTTGACATTTTGGAATATCCCGCTGAAACATATTCAGGAGAATTAGATTTATCCCAAAATATGGAACATAAAAAAGAATCCCGTAAATTTCCTCCATCATATTGGAAAGACAAATATAATAGAACAAAACTCGTTGAAATCATTAGCAGCAAAGAAATCGATGATGAAACAAAAAAACAGATAAAATCTGCAGAGATTGAATTAACAAAAGCAAAACAAAGTTTTTTTGAAAATTTATATCAATTTTATTATTTGTTTGTTAGAAATTTGAAAAATAAATTCACAAATAAAATAAACCTGATCATAACTTTTATTGCTGCTCCACTTTTGGCTTTTCTGGTCTCAATCATACTTCGTTATCAAGAATCCGGTTCAAAATACACATTTTATGAGAATGAGAATATTTTCATTTTTATCTTTATCTCGATCATAATCTTTATTTTTCTGGGACTGGCAAACAGTCTGGACGAAATTCTATCGGAAAAAAGAATAATCTTAAGGGAAAAAAAACTGAATATCAAGAGTGGATATTTTTTGATCTCTAAAGATATTTCTTTAAGTATTTTCACGATTATCCAGGCAGTTCTATTTTTTTTAATAGCTTCTATAATTTTAAATATTAGAGGAATATATGCGGTTTATATCATTTTCTTATTTCTTTCCGGAATGATCGGTTTTTCGATCGGATTATTGGCATCTGCTTTTATTCAGGATCGCAAAGCGGTCATCAACATTCTTCCGCTTGTTTTAATTCCGCAAATTATGTTTGCCGGTGCTGTAATTAAATTTGATAAAATGAATTCTTTTTTAAATATTAACAAAAAAGCGTCTGTTCCTGAATTTTGTGAATTGATCCCTTCTAAATGGCTTTTTGAAGGATTGATAATTTCACAGGCAAAATTGAATAAATATGATTCTGGATTGAATAGATTTAATAAACTTCGGACAAGAAATGGTCAAGACCGAAAAGAATTCAATCAAAAACTAAATGAATTTCTGCAAAAAAATTATGATTCAATTTATCGAAATTCAAATATAAAAATGATCGTCGATAATCAGGATGGAGAATATTTATTGAATAGTCGAAACTTTTTTCTCACGAGTAAGAAAATTATTTTCAAGAATGAAATCGATACGATTTTATTAAACATCATAATTATTCTAACAATGGTGATTATTTTGAATTTAATAACTTATTTCAAATTAACTTATTTTTACTAAAACACCTTGCGAATGGTTACAAACAGAGGAATTCTTCTTGCTGAACCTTCGCAATGGTTGATCTGACATTCATAAAATTGAATATTTATCTCGGTGCATTCCAAGAGTTCCGTGTTTTAAGTATAATATTCGTGTTAAATTCGTGTTAATTCGCCTGCCTTGTCGAAGTTTTAACGAAGACAGGTGGCTAAAAAAAGGAAAAATTATGAATATTTTTATCAGAAAAAACGATGACGATTTATTAAAATATTTGGATGCTGATGAAATAAATAATATAAAACCCTTCCGGAAAATCATCGAATTAAATAATAATGACATAAATAATGACATAATTTTTTCTTCAGGTGATAAAGGGAAAGATATTTATTTAGTTGCAGAAGGTTTATTGGAAATATTCGATACAAACAGCAAAGGCAAAGAAATTGTTATCGTTACTTTATACGAAGGTGAGATTATCGGGGAAGTAAATTTTGCTATTTCTATCAAAAGACATTTTAGCGTGAGAGCAAAAGGTAAAACTAAAGTGATCTGCTATTCATACAAACAATTAACAGATTTAATGAGAAAAGAAAAAATTATTGCAGCAAAAATAAACGCAGCGATCAATGATTCAATGGCGGATAAAACTATCAGGATCACACAAAAATTATAAATCTTATCGAGTTGTAAGGAGCTTGCGACGACGACTCGAAACAGTTTATAGTTGAATTCGTTGAATTAGTTAAAGAAGGAGAAAAAGCAAATTGATGAATCTTCTTTGTGAGTTATACATCTTTACGAGAGGATTATGATGCTTTATTTTTCGGTGTTCATCGGTGTTTTTCAGTGTTGAATTAAAATTGAAAAGGAACGATTATGAGTATTTATCAACAACAAAATCTTAATCCGTTATTAAAATATCTCGATAAAAATGAAATGAATAAAGTCGCACCGTTTATAAAAACAGAAAAATATCAAGATGGAGATTTAATAATATCACTTGGAGATAGAAATCGTGATATTTTAATTATTAATAAAGGATTAGCAGCAATTTTAATTCTTGATGAAAATGTAGTAGAAAAAAAAGTAACAGAACTTCCTGAAGGAGAAATTATCGGAGACCAGAATTTCGTTATACCTGTTCGTCGTTCCGCGAATGTAAAAGCTGTTGGCGAGGTTGATGTTTCCCGTTTCCCTTATGATGAAATGATTGAACTTCTGAGAGAAGAAACTCTGATCGCTTCCAAAATATTTTCAGCAATAAATGATTCTCTTGCCGAGAAAATGATGCGGACTATGGAGAAGTATTTGGAGAAAGAAGAAAAAATTCAGGAGTAGATTATGAAAAAATATTTAATTTCAATTTTTTTGTTAGTTTCAACGATATTATTTGCTCTTGAATTTGAAAAGAAACTGCATTTTACAAATTACATAGCAGAAGATGATGAGCAAAAAGCAAACCTTAATTACGAATTAGGAATTATGAATGAAGAATTAAAGAGAAATACTATCTCAAATCAATATAAAAAAGAAGCTTTGAGATTATATAAAAAGCTTTATAAGAAAACACCTAACATTGAATACAAAAACCGCATAAAAGAGCTGGAAGAAAAATAATAAAGAAGGTTATTATGAAAAAAATTATTCTTTTTATAATTATTGTTATCTGCTCAAATCTTTCCGCCATTGATCTCAATCTCCCCTTTTCTGCAATACAGAATGCAACTTCAAGTCTGGTTCTGATCTATCCAAGTCCGTCGAGCTCTGCTGTGAATCCGGCATTACATTGTTCAGGAGTGGAAACATCAGCTACTTATCTTTTCGGGATAAAGGATATTCCTTTCTATAATTTTCATTCCGGGTTGATTTACAAAGATTTCGGTTTTTACCTGGGAAATTCCATTATTGAACACCCCCTTTATAAAGAAAGCAGCAGCAACCTTGGATTGAGCTATAAACACAGATTTTATTCTATTGGTCTCGGATTGCGGTATCTATACAATAAAGTGGACAATTATCATAAAGATAGCTCCTTAATTGTTGATTGGGGATTTAGCTGGAAGAACAAGAATATTACTACAGGGCTATCAATCAGAAATGTATCTCAATCTTCCTTTTTGGAAGCGAAATTACCTGTTGTTTACCTGTGGGAAACTTCATTTGAAATATCGAAAGATAGCAGGTTTGCTCTTGGATTCGAGAAAGAGGATGGATTCGATTTCTCTTTCAAATTTGCCAGTAGATATGATATTTTCAAAATGATGTCTATACTTGCCAGTTATCAATACGAACCTGATAGACTGGGAATTGGAATTGTGTTTAATATTTCAAAAATGAATGTGGTTTATAGTATCAGAACCCATCAATACCTGGATTTGACTCATTACATATCTGTTGGTTATGCGTTTAAGAAATAGTGTTCTCATATTAATTTTACTGATTTGTTCTTCAATAGTATTTGCTGAAGATGCAGAAGAAAAAATATTCTCCTTCGAAGATGATACCTACCATTCCACAGAATTAAGTGAGACTCTGGAAAAGATCCGTAAACAACCATTTAATATTAATACTGCTTCGAGAAAAGATTTGAATAAACTCCCCTGGCTTTCAGAAAATGATATTAAAAAGCTCATTGAACTGCGAGAAAAAAAGCAGATAAAAAACTGGAAAGATGTTGCTTCCATTGGAATTAATGAAATTACTATTTCCGATCTGGAACATTACATCATTTTCAAACCTGAATTTAAGATAAATATAAAACAGGTGTCGAGGGTCGAATTCAATGAAGCGAAAGAAAAAATACCATCTACCCTGAAATATTACCAGAGAACCATCTGCGGATACAAAGACCTCAAACTTGGAATACTTACCCAGAAAGATGAAGGAGAGAACGACCCGATTGATTTCTATTCTTATTTTGTTGAATATAAAAGTAACTCATTTTTAAAGCACTCAGTCCTTGGGAAATACAGGCTGGCTTTCGGTCAGGGGATAATCTTTGCTCCCAAACTCGGAATGTCCAAAAGTGGTGCTGCCACTTCTACTCCGGTTAAAAAATCCTCTCCTGTAAAACCATATACAAGCTCCTATGAAATCTGGGAACTCGAGGGCGGAACCGTACAGTGTAATTATAGAAATTTCAGTATTATTCCCTTCTTTTCTTCCACCAAACTCAGTGCTAATTTAAGTGATAACAAAATCACTTCCTTCAACCAAAGTGGGCTACATCTTGACGAAGAGAAAAAGGATAATGTTGAGGAAACAATTTTTGGAACTGCATTGAACTTTAATTTGGGAAGTAATTCTTTTGGTGTTAATTTTTCACAATTTGAATTTGACCATGAATTCGAGAAACCGGATTGGAACAATAAATACCAGGCTTTCAGTACAAATTTCATCTTAAACAGAGATAATTTCCCGAGCTTTGGAGAGATCGCATTTGCAGATGATAAATTTGCTGGCGTTATCGGTACAAAATTTGGTGAAAATAAATTCAGGCATATTTTACTTTTCCGCTATTATGAAAAGAACTTCCCCACCTGGCATGGAAATCCCTTCTCCACCCAGAGCAGGTTCGATAACGAAGTGGGATTGTATTATGGAATAACTCTTTTACCCTTTAAACGCACCAAGATAAACTGTTACTTTGATATCTGGAATTTTCCGGAAACACGTTACTTTGAAAAAATGCCGACTGTTGGCTCAGAGCAGTTCATCCAGCTTGAAACTCATTTTAAAACAAACAGCCTGCGCGTGACTCTACAGCACAAAAGCAAAGAAAAATACATCAGCCTGGACCATGCAAAAATCCGTGATTTCGACCGCACTATCCTGCGTGTTGACTGGTGGCAGATGCTTGGAAATATTTGTCTTAAAACCAGATGCGAACTGGTGGCTGAATACCTGCAAAATGAAAAGATATATGAAAAGGGAATATTAGCTTACGAACAACTGAAGTGGATTATTGAAGACCTAGAATTGCTTGCTCAAATAGCAGTCTATCATTCTGATGTGCTACATTATATGTACGAAAATAGTATTGACGGTATAATGCAGAATTCTATCTTGCAAGGTGATGGTATTTATTCTTATGTGCTTGTTAAGTACAATCTACTGAAAAATATGGAGCTTCAGTTTAAAGTTTCGGATCGCTGGTATAAGAAAGATAAAATGAGATTGTATTTGCAGGTGGTGAGCAGGTTTTGAGAATTTTTCATATAAAACATTAAACAAAAAAGATTGACAAATGAAATTTAGAAATAAGGTTTGCCTTGTAACAAATAAATGAGGAGTAGATGAGAAGTAAAACGATTCTTTCCTGTTTTTTAAACAATTTCATTCTATCTATATAAACAAGGAGTTGTATATGGATATAAAAAAAATAGTTTCTATTCTTAATTTTTTATCTCAGAGAGTTAATTATTTTACCAAATTAAAGGCTGCAAAACTACTCTATTTTGCCGATAAAGAGCATTTAATACAATATGGTCGGTCTATTACAGATGATAGATATATAAAAATGAAATATGGACCTGTCCCAACAAGAATTTTAAATATAATCAATTATCCAGACGAATATCTTATGGAGCCTGATAATAGAAAATATCTACATACATTTTTAACTTTTAGTGAAGATAAAAGAAGGACAATTAATAGCAAACTTGATCCGGACCTGGATGATCTTTCCAAATCAGAGATTAGGGTCTTGGAACATGTTATTAAACAATATGGACATTTCACTGCTTCTGAATTAATAAAAATAAGCCATAAAGAATTTGCCTATCAAAATGCAAGTGATGGCGATTTTTTGTTTGTTGGTGATATTGTTCATGGTTTAAAAAAAGAGCATAGAGAAGAGCTATTAAGATTTATAGCTGAGCAAAAACGAGAAGATTTCGAATTACATTATATGTTTAATTAATGGATCTGCCTTTCAAAGTATTTCTAAAACCCGGTAATGTATTAAAAGGACTTTTCACATTTCCTGATGGTTATAGGGGAATAAAAAGGATTATAATTTTAACGAGTGATAATAAAAGTACTCTTCTCTTTGTAACAACTACTTCCAATATACACGGTGAATATAAGCATTACAGACAAGATGATATACTTATCCATAAAGGGGATGAAGATGCTTTTGAAGAGCCAACCTATGTTAACATGAATAGAGTTATTGAAGTTTCCACTCAGTTAATAGTTAATGATTATAATAAAAAAAGAATAAAAGTTTTAAAACCAATATCAGAAGATCTTTTAAATAAAATTTATAGTGTTATAGATGAATCAAATAATATTAAAGGAAAATATATCAAAAGAATCCAAAAAGAAAGGGAAACATCCTCTTAGTTAGACATTCTAATACATTGAAACACTTATTCTTTAATATCAATAAAAAAAGGCATGTATTTTTCTCTATCTAGTGCAAAAAAATATAAATCAGCTATTTTCTAGTTTAGCAGGTCTTAGAAAGGAAATCAAATTAAATTTTAAATCAAATTATTTGACAGTGCAATAATAAATTTTATTTTTTTGTTTGTATAGAGGGGGAGTCTTATTAAGAGATTAACTTTTTTACTTTTTATTTTTTATTTTACAAACATCATATTTACACAACAAATTGAAGTATACGATGTTAATGAATATGGTTTAAAAATTTTAAATCCAGTAATAATAATTGATGAGAATAGTTTGACGGGTGATTATGAAGTATACTCTATTAATAAATTTGGTTTAAAAAACATAAATCCAGAGGAAATTATTGAAAGTGATGAATATAACGGTTCTTGGGAGGTATATCGTATCAATAATTTTGGGTTAAAAGACATCTTTTCATATAAGTTAGCAGAAAAGAATTTTTTTGATCGTAGTATTAATATTTACGATATTAACGATTTTGGTTTGAAAGATATTATACCATCCATTACAATTGAAAAGAATCAATTTAGTGAGAAAATTGAACTATATAATGTCAATGAGTTTGGATTAAAAGAGATTTTACCTTTTGAAGTTATTAAAAAAAGTGGTGAGCAATATTATGTGTATTCAATAAATGATTTTGGATTGCAAGATATAATTCCTAAAAGAGTAATTGAAATTAAAGATAATTCAACTGTGTTTGGAATTTTATTATTACCTTCAATACAAAAAATAAAAGTTGATCCTGAACATCTAAAAATTAAAATTATAAAACATTTAAAACAGTTACCTGAAGAAACTCTCAAAAAAGAAGGTTGGATAAAAAGTAAACCTAACCTAAAAGAAACTGAAGATTAATGGTTATAATGGGAAAACACTACTCGTTTCCCATCAGATGATAGTTTGCCATACAAATCATTAGCAAATTCCGAATGAGATACATAAAGCAGGTTCTCAGACTTCGAAAACCTAACTACATCATTGAATCCGCTCATTGAAATGTTAGACTGCCAATCTCCCGAATTTGGTTCCAGCACTACTGATGCAACATCACCAATAGCAGATTGATGAATGTATTCAATTTTCCCGTTATTTTTTGTAGATGAAATCCACAATCTCGTAGGTAATGAATTTGAAAAAGACTTCCCACTACTCGCATTACTTCTTATCCAATTACTGGATTTGGAAAAGTTTCCAACGTTTATTATCTTATTTTTTAATCTTGAAATTTGCTGGATTTTAGGAGAACTACCATTTCTTGAAATTTGTTTAAACTCGCTTGGATGGAGATTAATACCACCTCCTATAGAATAATAACCCCCTGAAGTAATATTCATATTATTCATTTCATTTATTTTTGAATTATATGTATTTGTATATGATTTTTGCTTCTCAACTAAGCTATTATATCTATTTATTAATTTATTATATTTATCAATTTCTCTCGAACTGTATCTATCAAGTGAATATTTTTTTTGATCTATTTCTCTTTCAAGGGATTCCAACTTAGACTCATTTGATTTTATCATATTATCGTAATAATCAATAGTTGTGTTTAATTTCTTATACTCTGTCGGAGCGTTCTCTGAAATATCAATATTGGATAGAAAATTATTACCCAATTCAAGAAAAGAATAATCTGTTGCAGTTGGACTTTGATTATTAAGTAAATGAGATAGATAATAAACCTTAGTGTATTTTTTAACATTATTTTTGTTTAAGTATAAATTACCAGAATAGGTTATTGCAGTTACCGCTAACATTTTTTTTGTTTTGAGAGGAGTGGTAAATCCCGGAATTTTTACAGAAAGCAAATCGTCCAGCTCAATCCTTTCGTCCATATTCATCCCCTTAAGCCAATTAATAAGAGCCATCATCCTGCCAACTGTACTTAATTCTTTATATGTTTTATTGGCCTTTTCATACTTACTGAAATTATTGTTTAAATGTTTAATTGTCTCTCTTACAGCATTATCTACATTAATTTTTATGTCCATTCTTTCAACATCTGCCAAAAACTGGTATGTTAAAACAGCGCCAATTGAACCATCGGTTACTGTTCCAATAGAGTCAGGATAGAACCAGTATCGAATTTGCATATGCTTCTCATCAGAATTTTCAAGTAAATGTCTTTCATCCTCCGTAAGAAAACCTGGTACATGTTTGGTTATATGTGATTTCACAAGTTTATGTGTATTTGGATCAATTCCTGTACTCAAGGTTTTAAATAATTTATCTGCTTCCAATACAACATGACCAACATGGGTGTTCTCAAGATGTCCTCCAAAATTTACCTTTGCATACCTATTGTCTTCGTGTTTGTCCAAACTGATATAAGGTGCATTGTTTCCGTAGTGGAAAATCGATCTGTAAACCACAGCAAGGTCTGAAATGCTTACAGGTTTTCCTGCGAGTGTTTGCTTTAGAGATTTACGACCGTAAAAATAGAGATTATTCTTTTTATCCAATTCAATTGCCTCTAAAATTACTCCCTCATTAAGAAAATCACTTATACTTGATAAATCCAGTGGTTTATGTCTTGGGGACAGATCCAATTCAGATTTGCTGATAATATACGGTACGGTATTTAGAATGATTTCCATGTCTGCATAATCATTATTAAAGACATATACTTCAATAGCTATAACGGAGATATCACTACTATTAATAACATCTCGAATTGGGTGCCTAATTATTGAATGATATTTATTATAACTTTTTTCAGCATCCGTTCCTTTAAGGAAAACTCTAATGAGATGAGTATTATAGTATAGTTGAAAATGACCTTCTCGAAATAAATCAACCCATACAGGTTGCTCAGAACCAACAGGATAATGGCTAAGGATATTCACAAGAGGGAGAGTATCTGGTTCAGTATTGGCTAACAAAACATCATGACACAATATAGAATAGGGTTCTAAATATGGCTGTACATAACCTTTTATATCGTCAGTGTAAGTTGGAATTTTGTGTATTATTTGATCTACAGTTTCCCCACTGTGTGTAATGATTGAGCGATCTATTAACTCATTATATGATATCGTTACCCAGTTACTTTTAGATTTTTTTCTTTTTGCTATTGTCGGACTTACAAGTTGATTAATCCAAATAATTACTGCTATAATACCAATTATAATTAAGAGAATCCCTGTTTTTGAAATCCTTCTGTGTTTTTTACTATTATTTTTTAATATTTTTTGTTGAATATTATATAAAAAAACTTTTCCACATATTGGACAAGTTATCTGTAATGTTTCATCCATATTAGGAATTCTAAGAGTTTTATCACAATTAGGACAGTGAATAAATTCATATATTTTCACTTTAATCTCCAAACAAATAAAATGAATAAACTATTTTTTACTTTTTATATCCTTATTAATCTATATTTTAAACTAAATTTCAAATTAAAACCTCAACATTGTTTTTCTTTTAACTTAATAAAGGTTTTTTGATTTTTCTTTATTTTTAGCTATTTCTTTTTCTAATTCTTTAAGTTCCTCTGCTACTTTATCTTTAAAATCATATTCATTAGTATCTGGAAGTTTATTAAAAATACTTTTAAAAATGTTTGTCTTATCTTTGTGTATACGAATTCTAACCATACATAATATCTTTTTTGTATCGATATTCAATTTTTCAATGAAATCTTTAATATTTTTTAATACGGACGAATAGATTTCAAAAATACTTTTATAATTATCTTTATCAATTGTCTTTTGGATAAGAGCATTTCTAAATAAGTCGTATACTTCATTAGCATTAGATACATCGACATTATATCTTCTTAATTTACATATGTATGACACTAATTTATTAATGATATCGCTGTTCCTAAGATTTAATATAACACTTTGATCAAATTCAATTCTCCTGGGTTTATTCGATATGATAGGAGTATATCCTTTAGTTCCTTTGCAAGTCTTAATAACATGATCAATTTCATAAATATTTTCTGGAATTTCATTAAGATGATTATTTAAAATGGTTTGAATCTTTAGCAGACTATAATAATGCAATTTTCTAGTGTCATGGATATTTGAAAAATGCTCAGCTAATTTTACAAATAGGAATGAAAAAAAAGCACCAGCAAATGCAGCTAATACTATTTCCATAATTATTTACCTCCTTTGTAATTAAAATATTTTCATAATTTTTGAACCTTTATTTAATAAACTTGTATAGATGGTCTGGTCGTTTAATAGAATCTTTGTCATTAAATATTTTATCTATTACAAGTCCAAAAGATTGAACTATTCTTTTTAATACTAACTCAATTATATAATCAATACTAGTTCTTTTATCAATAACTGCTTCATATTTTATATATTGAGATTTAACAGTAGCTCCATATACTCCCTTTTTATCAATTCTTTTCTCATACGAATAAAGTTTTGATTGTTTAGTATTAAGAATCATACTTGTAAGGAGCATATTATTAAATGGTAATTCAAGATTCCAAATATTTATTAGTGTTTTTAATAATGATTCAACAGAATCTACTATGTCAGTATATCTGAATATTTTAATACCAGGAATTTCATCTGGTGTTCTTTCATAATGGACTTTAGTAATTTGCTTAGAAGTTCTCTCCAAACAAATTAATAATTCTAAATGTCCATTTCTAAATAATTGAATTCTATGACCAATCCCATTTTCAATGTCCGTCATATACTCATTTATTAACCCATTTTCATTTGGTCTTGTATTATGTGGATAAATAGAGTCAAAGTGATTTATTCTAAATCTTTCAGGGAATTCTGTTTTATTAACTAATTTCACGATCGACTCTTTAATAGAATCTATTATATCATTATTGATAATGAGAGGCGTTAAAGATATTGTCAGCCAACTAAGATTATTCGCGAAGTCTTCCCAATCTTTTAATCTATTTTCACAAAATGTAGTATTATCTATGGGAGATAAAGAGAAGGATTCATTTGAAAGTTGTTTCGTAACCCATTTCTCATGATTGTCTTTAATTTCGTGTAATTTTTTAATAGTCCAATGATTTGGATCTTTGTCAATCATAGTATGATGTGTGGGACACAGTAAAATTAAATTATTATATTCATCTCTTTTATTCAATTCAAGTTTGTTAATTCCTCGAGAGCCATTTTTATTTTTGGCTATTATATGTGCTATTTCACCTATTATACTTGGATCGCCTGATGTTGATAGTTCAATTCTACAATCTTGGATTGCGCATCTATTACCAGATCGACCCCAAAGAAGCTTTACATCCTTCATATTCATAAATCTCTCCAATAGATTGATATTTAACAATACCCCATAAAAGATAGTAATAGAGATAATATCCCACCAATAAAAACAAC
The DNA here is from genome assembly GCA_030628755.1 of Candidatus Cloacimonadota bacterium. GTDB lineage: Bacteria > Cloacimonadota > Cloacimonadia > Cloacimonadales > TCS61 > JACNIV01. Next base: position 15,681 of record DAOVQH010000011.1, read on the forward strand.
TATAGATAATGGTAACATATTCTCCCTCTTAACTTAAGGTAATTTTCATGTTTTAATTGGATTAATTCCAAAAATAATGTCAAATAAAAAGAATTCAAATAATTATTGTTTATTTTATTTTTCTGCATTTTTCAAATAACAATTACTATTTACTGGAATAATTATTGCATCTAAAATATATAATAAAATTATTAGGAAAAAATATGTTAATTTATATTTGACATAAATTAGTATATCTAAGAAAAAAATGTTGGTTTGTATTTTATAATAAAAAAAGATATAACCCTGGTGAAATAATCCCGATTCACCCTGTGTAATTGTATAATAATTTATTACACGGGGTAAAGGAGAAGAATTATGAAAAAGTTACTGAATGTTTTTATATTAATTTTCTTTGTTTTTACCTGCACAGCTTACTCAGAGGTCATTAAATATGACGATAGCCGGGCAAAAGCTGGTTTCAGTTTGACTCAGAGAAGCGACTCAGGTGTTGAAGTTAATTTTTCCATTAAAGAATTTACTCTGGAAGACACCAGGATAAACGGGGAAGATATGCAGAATGTACTTCTTCCTGATGTGTTTCTTCCAAATGACGAAGGCGCACCGAACCTTCCCGGTAATGGACGCTTTATCGCACTTCCACAGGGAGCTACTGCAATATTGAGAATTATCACTTCCCGCACGGAAATCTTATTTGATATCGAGCTTGCACCTGCACCACGCATTCCTCTCGATACTGAAACAGGACCACTGGAATATAACAAAGATGAAACCATCTATTCCAGGAATGAATTCTATCCAGCTAATCCCATCCAGCTTGGAGAACAGACCCAAATTCGGGGGGTTGATGTTGTAATGCTCGGAATTACTCCATTCCAATATAATCCTGTAACAAAAGAGCTAATCGTTTATCGTGATATTCAGTTAGAAGTTAATTTCATTGGCGGAAATGGACACTTTGGAAAAGACCGTTTGCGCAGTAGATGGTGGGATCCGCTTTTGCGTGATATGCTGCTCAATGAACAATCTCTTCCTGAAATGGATTATAGTAACATTAATTCTAGAACAAGGGAAGGTGCGGAATATCTCATCATCTGTCCTGATGATCCCGATTTTATAGCATGGGCTGATTCAATCAAAGTATTCCGTACAATACAAGGTATATCAACAGTTGTTAAAACTACAACAGAAGTTGGTGGAAATAACGCAACTGCAATCGAGAATTATATTGATGATGCTTATGCAAACTGGGATCCAGCTCCAGTAGCTGTTCTTCTACTCGCTGATTACGGAACCACTGGAAACACAATTGTCTCTCCTGCGTATAGCTACTGTGTTTCTGATAACATCTATGCTGACGTTACTGGTAATATGATGCCTGATATTATTTTTGCTCGGATGACAGCTCAGAATCCAACTCACCTGGAAACAATGGTTACAAAGGTTTTAAACTACGAACGCACTCCACCAGAAAACCCCGATTTCTATAATCATCCAATCACTGCTCTTGGATGGCAAACCTCACGCTGGTTCCAGATATGTTCGGAATCTGTTGGTGGTTTCTGGGCTAATGAACTGGGCAAAACCCAGGTTCGTAT
>DAOVQH010000149.1 GCA_030628755.1 Candidatus Cloacimonadota bacterium
TCATTGAATTTCACGGATTAAAAAACTGGTGGTTAATGAGAAGTAATTATCACATTCCCAAAAAGGGTTTTGGGAACGAGGATCAAATGCGAATGCTCCACGTAATTCTCGACCCACATTCGCTTTGCTCCCTGCGGGTCAAGTCTTACTAATCGGACTTGTATTGCAATGAAGCGTAAGGCCTCCTGATGGTCTGCCAAGCTGGTTCAGGTTTTAACCTTAACCAAATATTTAAACCACATAGTTCAATTTGCAAAATTGAACCAGCAGGGATAAGGAGATGTTTTGAAGAATAATAAAAAAACTTTCATCAGATTATTTTATTTTGTATTATTAGTGTTTACATTTTCAACCTTATCATCATCCGAATCTTCAATCATCACCCTCGAAGCAGAAAACCCAGTAAATCAACAAGGTTCACAGGGAAAAGATGAAAAATCCGCTGCATCTGGTGGAGAGGTTCTGGGAAATGAATTTGGCTCAAAAGCAGGTGATTTTTCAGAATATGAATTTGAATTGAAAGAATCCTTATCACAAATATATATCTTTATCCGTTATGCAAGGGCTTTAAACGGTTCTGGATGGATGGATGTTTCTATTGATGACGAACCTGCAGGCAGACTTGAATACTCAAACACCGGTGGTTGGGGGAATAATGAGCAGGATTTTAAGTGGTCATCGGTGCAAATTCCAGAACTAAAGAAAGGAAAACATATCCTTCGTCTCACAATACAAAAACCTGAATTGGAAATGATCTTTCCCGAAATTCCAATTCAAAAGTCCCCTATCCTGGACCTAATCGGAAATCGTAATGATAAAAACTCTGTTGGTCATGGAAAAAATGTTGCTCTTTATACAGGGAATCCTTCAAAATTCTATTATGCAACTCACAAGCTGGGAGATATTTTCAGCGCTGTGAACGGAACAACAATCAAATGGTTCCCTGACCAAGTTTTCATTGCACCTGAGGTGGATATTGGAATTCATTCAAACTTAAATATTGATAAGATAGTTATCTCAAGTTCTGAAATTTATCCGGTGGATCCAAAAGAAAAAAATACTAAAGCCAAACTCATCGAACAATGGCAGGTTTGCGTTACAAAAGATGATGTAGTGGTTTCTATTGTTCACCTGACCAACCTTACTGACAAAAAAACTATTCATAAAATAGAAATTATCGGGGATTGCAGAAATTCTAAGGACTGGCGGGGTGAAACAGGTGGTGAAAAGCTCACGCAAAGAGATGGCAACTTTGTGGTTATGACCGATAAAAATGTATTTCCCGGAATACTTCCTGATGGTCTTTGTATGGCAGTCGGAGGAAATATCAAACCAACTGAGATCATCACTGAGCCCGCAGGAACTTACAGGCTATTTTATGAAGTTGAAATTCCTGCAAACTTTACCAGAAAATTCACCTTTGCCTGTGCCATTGCTCCTGACCAACAAACTGCTTTGAGAAACCTGAAAACCATTTTAGAACAGGACGCTCCGATTGCTTTGAACAGAAATGATTGGCAGAACTTCTTCCAGTATGATGTTCCGCATTTTTCCTGCTCAGATAAGGGTTTGGAAGAACTATACAACTTCCGCTGGTTCTTACTGAAATTTTCAACTGCTGGTGGGAATCTGGGTTATTTTAAATATCCGGTTGTGATGGAAGGCAGGCAGGCATATCAGACTTATTGCTGCTACAGTGCTCCGTTTATGGCTTTGGATATGAACTGGGCAACTGATGCGCAGGTTGGCTTCGGACACATTGCAAATATGATACATTCTGCTTATGAAGATGGTCGCTTCCCATGGTACACTTCACCTCGTACAAACCGAGTGAAGCTTCATCATAAATCCAAAACCGGTTTGTCTCTGCTTCCTTATGCAGGATGGAAGCATTATCTGATTCATGGAAATAAAGAAATGCTGAAACAAGTTTATAGTGGAATGAAGAAGAATGTTGAATGGTGGATAAAAAATCGTGATGCAGACGGAGATGGTTTGTTCGTTATTGACCATCAACTTGAAACAGGAATGGATGACCTTTCCCGCTTTGAAGATGACGACCTGACTTTGCGATATGATGCGATTGATGCCACCAGCTACGCCTATGCAAATATTCTGGCTGTTTCTAATATGGCTCGTGTTCTCGGGAAAAGTGAAGATGAAAAATATTTTGCAGACTATGCAGATAAAACGAAGAATGCAGTAAATTCTCTTCTCTGGAATGCTGACGATAAAAGCTATCGTGATAGACATCCTGTTACGAAAAAACTTTCCAAAACAATGTGCATCACGACTTTTTATTCCTTCTTTGCCGGAATCGGAGCTGAACAAAATCTTGATGTGTTCAGAGAGCATCTCTTAAATCCCAATCAGTTCTGGCTTCCCTATCCTGTTCCCGCACTACCTAAAGATGACCCGAATTTCAATCCGACAGGTTTTTGGGAAGGACCGTCCTGGCCTGCTGCCACTTCTCATATGATTGATGCCTTTGCTTCTTCAGCAAAAACCTTTGCTCGTTCTTTGCTACCACAAACTGCTGAACTTGTTAAACGAGCTGCAAAAAACCATCTTCAGCCGCGAGCAGATTTCTATGAACGATACAATCCACTCACAGGAGAACCGCTCAGCCATTTTCGTGATTATATGCATTCCTGGTGGATAGATATTATCATTCGTCATGTTGTTGGCCTTGAGCCGCGGGAAGATGGTCTCATCGAACTCAATCCGCTTCCAATGGGGCTGGATTATTTTCTACTTGAAAATGTTCAATATCGCGGAAGGGAAATAACGATCGTCTGGCAGCTGCCAGATAAACCGAAAAAATATGAAAATTATCCGATGGGTTATTCCGTTTACGGAGATGGGAAAATGATTTATAACACTGAAAAACTTGATAGGTGGGTTGAAGAATAAACTTGAGTTAAGCTGAACGAAGTGAAACTCGGACTTGGCTTAAGCTTCGCAGACTCAAGTTCAGAAGAGCGCCGAGAAACTGGACTTGAATCTGATGACTTTTGTTCAAATCCGTTGTGAAGTCCAGTCCAATAACAGTTGCTAAATTTGTTTTCGTATGAGTTCTATTACTAAGATAAGATTGGATAATAATAAATGAAAGAAATCAAATTCTTATATCACGGGAGCAGATTCCTGTCAGAAATTCTAAAACCCATTCTGGCAACAGGAATCGGTTCATCAAAAGATTCTCTTTGTGCAATCTATGCTTCCCAAGATAGGAATTTTGCGATACCTTTTGCGTTACCGATTATGGCAGGTGAAAATAAAAGCTGTATCTGGGAACTATCATTTGAAAATGGAAATCCAAAGATCATTATTAAAACAGGAAAGCTCGATACCTCTCAAGTGGGTTATTTGTATAAAGTTCCAGCAGATACTTTTGAGCAAATTGATGAATTCCAGTGGGTTTCTTTTAAAACTGTTAAACCGATAAAATATGAGATAATTAATCCAAAAAAATATTTACATTGGATTGAAAAATATGAGCAGAAAATCAATGGAAACCGTTAAAACGGTTATAGTTTAGTGTGGTGTGTTTATCTCCACCAACTGAAGTTGGTGGTTAATGAGAATGAATTGGATTGATTTCAAGTGTATTGCTATTGATAATCATTGCATTAACCACCTGCTTAGCAGGTGGAGGGAGAAAGACAAAAAAGAAAGGTAACCGTTTTAACGGTTTACAAAAAGAACAGGAGATTAAAAATGGCAAAACATTCTATGAAAATTTGCTGGTTACATCTGGTCTGGAGTACAAAATATAGATTTCTCTATTTTCAAGATAAGAAAAAAGCTTCTCAAACTAATAAAATAATTAAGGATATTTGTTCAGAGAATAATATCTACCATAAAATTGGATTTGTGAATCCTGAACATATTCATCTGTTAGTTGATTTACCGGTTGATATAACTATAAAGAAATTGATGCAGCTTTTAAAAGGTACATCATCACATGATATAAACGAAGCTGAGATGTTCAAAGCTAAATTTGCCTGGGCAAGAGGATATGGAGCTTTTTCTGTTTCTGAAAATCAACTTGATACTGTTATTAAATATATCAAAAACCAGGAAGAACATCATAAGAAAATGAGTTTTGAAAGGGAATGGAAACTGTTTCAGCAGAAATATCTGGAAACCGTTAAAACGGTTATAGTTTAGTGTGGTGTGTTTATCTCCACCAACTGAAGTTGGTGGTTAATGAGAGGGAATTGGATTGATTTCAAGTGAATTTCTTATTGAGAATCATAGTATTAACCACCTGCTTTTTAACCTGTGAAATCCGCAGGATATTTCATCAGGTTAGCTGGTGGTGGAAGAAAGAAAAAAAGAAAGGTAACCGTTTCAACGGTTTCCAAAATGAGCTAATATGAAAAAAGAATATCTTATAAAACAATATAAAAACACTTACCAAAAATCCCCCACCCACATCATCCGTGCACCGGGTAGAATTAACCTCATCGGAGAACATACAGACTACAACGAAGGATTCGTGTTTCCCATTGCAATCGATAGATACACGAATATGCTCGTTTCTGTCAATAATGATAAAAAAGTGCAACTTTTTGACCTGAAATACAAAGAAAGTGATGAATTTGATATTGACTTTATTGAGCATTCAAAACATCTCAAATGGAGCAACTACCAACGTGGGATAACAAAAGTTCTTAAAGATTCAGGATATAAAATCCGAGGAATGGATGTTCTGATCTTTGTCGAAGTTCCAGAAAGTGTCGGGCTTTCCTCTTCCGCATCTGTGGAAATCGCCACACTTCTTGCTTTCAAAGAATTATACGAACTAAATATTCATTATATGGATATAATCAAATTGTCTAAAAAAGCAGAAAACGAGTTCGTCGGTGTTGAATGTGGGATTATGGACCAGTTCGCCTCCCTGCTTTCCAAAGAAGGGCATGCACTTTTTTTAGACTGTAGAAACCTGAATTATCAGTATATTCCCTTATCAATTCAAGGTTATTCATTTCTCATTTGTAATTCTATGGTCAAAAGAAAACTCACTGAATCCTCCTATAACAAGCGAAGAAAAGAATGCAAATATGCTCTTAGAGCATTTCAAAAAATCCTTCCGAAAATTAAATCTTTGCGGGATATTTCCATTGATGATTTTGAAAGGTATGGCTCACTTCTTTCTGAAAGATTAAAGAAAAGAGTTAAGCATGTGGTTTACGAAAATGAACGAGTAATACAATCTTATCGTGATCTTTTACAAGACAATATTGAAAGTTTTGGCAAGTTGATGTATCATTCCCACCAAAGTTTGAAAGAACTTTATGAAGTCAGCACTGAAGAACTTGACCTGTTGGTGCAAATCGGAATGAATGAGCCAGGAGTTCCGGGTGCAAGATTAACAGGAGCAGGCTTTGGTGGATGTGTAATCTATCTGGTTAAAGATTCCTGCGTCGAACAGTTGAAAGAAAAAATCTTTGATGTGTATCAAAAAAGAACTGGATTTACTCCCCAGTTTTACAAAGTGTTCCCATCCAGTGGAGCGATTGTAGAAAAGATATGAACATATAAAAATACTTAATAACTGGACTGATAAATCTGATAAAAAAATTTGGGTATTGAAAGGATAAAAATTTTATGTATATACCAAATTATCAAAATGGAAGCATAGTAAACCTTATGAGCAGTATAACATCTGCTTGTGGAGATAAACCTCTTTATTCACCAGCTAACTTACTCAATCCACTTGAACTATCAAAATCAACAAATATCATTCTGATAATCATTGATGGACTTGGATATGAATATTTAACTGCTCATGGAAAAAATACAATACTTATGAAACATCTAAAAGATAAACTCACATCTGTATTTCCGTCAACCACAGCGAGTGGAATCACCTCATTCTTAACTGGAGTTGCTACACAACAACATGCAATCACCGGATGGTTTGTATATCTAAAAGAACTGGGATTGGTTTCTGCGATATTGCCATTCAATCCAAGATGTGGTGGTTTACCTTTTGGCAAACTCGATATAAAACCTGAAGTCATTTTAAATCAAAAAACTGTTTTCAAAAAAATTAATAGAAAATCTTATCATATAACAAATAAGCGATATGTAAATTCGGATTATACAACTGCTTTTAGTAAAGGGGCAAAAAGATTATCATATAAAAATCTCTCTGGTTTTTTTAAAAGGATTAAAAAAGCTATTAAATTCAAAGATGAAAAAAAATTCATTTGGGCATATTGGCCTTGTTTTGATGCTTTATGCCATGAGTATGGAACAAAAAGTAACGAGGTGAGTAACCATTTTACAGAATTAAATGAGAGAATAACCTCGCTCCTCAAATCTATTGAAAATAAAAATACAACTGTAATTATCACA
>DAOVQH010000116.1 GCA_030628755.1 Candidatus Cloacimonadota bacterium
TAATTTTGGAGTAAAATAACCGTGTTATTTTGAAAAGTGTAAAGTCGAGCTACCTTCCGAACGGTCATTTTCTTTCATTATTTCTTTCAGACCTTCTGAACGGTAAGCAAGTTCATCGAATCAACCATTGCGACCTGTCAAGGCGTAGTCCCGTCAAATCGGGACGAAGACTGAAAGTCTCGTTCCTATACCGTTCGCAAGGTTTTTATAGGAGTTTGGAACAGGATAAAAATGAAATTGGTAATTCAAAGAGTTAGCTCTGCAAAATTGGAAGTTGATGGAAAAATTGTATCTGAAATTAATAAGGGCATGCTGGTTTTACTGGGAATATCAAATACTGATAATGGTTCTCAAATTGAGTGGCTGGCTAAAAAACTGGTTGATCTTCGCATTTTTGCAGATGAAAATGGTAAAATGAATCTATCGATAAAAGACGTTCAAGGGGAAATATTGCTTGTCTCTCAATTCACACTTTATGCCAGCTGCCAGAAGGGACGTAGACCCGATTTCAATAATGCTGCCAGACCGGATATTGCAGAGAAACTTTACCTGGAATTTGCAGAAGAATTAAAAAAGAATGGGATTGATCCAAGGCTTGGAATTTTCAGAGCACATATGAATATCTCTTTAACAAATGACGGTCCCGTAACAATCATTCTGGAGAGATAGTGGCAATAAAAAACGTAATCTTTGATCTGGGAAAAGTTCTTATTGATTTTAATTTCAGTAGTTTCTGGGAAAGTATTGGAGCAAGAAAATGTGAAAGGTTTCTTGAAGAAGCAGAAGAGCCCATTTTACTTTTTGAAGCAGGAAAAATCTCCAGACTCTCTTTTTTCAATACGATAAAAAAGATTTATAACTTCGATATGTCACTTAATAAATTTGAGAAAATATGGTGTAATGTCTTTTCGGAAAATCAGGAAGTGATTGACCTCGCTCGAAAACTCAGTGGAAAATATAATGTCTATATTTTTTCCAATACAGATGAAATACACTTTCCTTACATCTGGGAAAAGTATACTTCTTTACATTTCTTTGAAAATAATCTGATGCTATCCTATAAATTGAATGCAGTTAAACCAGAGATTGAGATTTATTTGAATGCCATGAAAAAATTTAAATTAGAACCTTCTGAATGTCTCCTTATTGATGATAGACCAATAAATATAAATACTGCCGAATCTATTGGAATGAAAGGAATTATGCATACAAGTTACAAAGAAACAAAAGAAAAATTGTGTAAAATCTTGACTCTATAAATGAATTTTTAATTAATGGAAACAAATGAATTGTGAGATAAAAAAAAGACATGCATTAAGCATTTATAATTATATACTTTCTATCTGGGAGTAATTAATGCATCAAAAAAGAAAATACACTTTTAGATTAGGTGAGAGAAGAAAAAATAAATCGATTTTAGATAGCGTTAGATGGCGCCTGAATCAAAAAGAAAGACGTTCTGGAAAAGATCGTCGAAAAAATAAATAATACAAAATCTGAGGGGGGTAATATGCTTATAGAAAGAGGACTGGATAGAAGAATTGGTGATAGAAGAGTAATCCAGATTCCAATTGATTATGATGCCAGAAGTAGTAAAGATAGACGCTCTGGTGAGGATCGTCGAAAGAGTAAGTAAGGAAGTTATGATGATCAAAAGAAGTGGAATTAATAGAAGACAATACGATAGAAGACAACGGAATATTCCAGTTGAAATAGAAAGAAGATTCTTAACAGATAGACGTTCAGGAATAGAGAGAAGAAAGCTGGTCTAAATAAAAATTAATTCAATCTTAAAAAAACTTAAACTAGAAGATAGATTTTTTTTAAAAAAGGATAATTATCTAAAAAATTTGAAAATAATAGAAGGAGGGATAATCTAATGAAAAAATTATTTGTTATTTTTTTGGTACTTTGGGCTGTAATAGCATTTTCACAGACAGTTGTTTTCGAAGATGATTTCGAAAGTGGCACAGGTCAGTGGACACTCGAGGGTACATGGGCACTTTCTACAGAACAATCTTATTCACCAACTCATTCCTTAACCGAAGATCCTGATTGGAATGGTGGTGCTCAGGGAGGTTCTGGAGGATATCTTCCTAACCAGAATATCTCTGCAACTTTAACCAGTCCTCTTGATTTATCAACTTTTCTTGATGCAGAAATAGCTTATTGGGCAAAAGTAGATATTGAAGTTGGCTTCGATTATATGTATCTGGAAGCCTCAACAGACGGAACCAGCTGGGTTACTCTTATGTCTTATGATGAGGAAGATGTAGAATGGTATTTAGAAACAATACCATTTGGCGGATTTGTCGGGAATCCAAGTGTTTTAATTCGATTCAGGTTTGTGAGTGACGGAGCATATGAAACTGATGGAATGTATATCGATGATTTCACAGTAACTGGATATACCGAAGATAATGCTGCTCCATTGATTGTTCATGTGGGACCTGAATTTTATGAAGGTACTGCAGAGGACTATGAATTTGAAGCAGAGATAATCGATATTTCCGGTGTTGCCTCTGCAGATGTGGTTTATACCATCGATGGTGGTGACGAAATCACACTGCCATATACAAGTAATGTGGGAGATACATATTATTTTACTATTCCCTTCCCGGATTATGGCGATCAGATTGATTATAAGATTGTAGCTGTAGATAGCTCACCGAATTCAAATTCAGGGGAATCGGAAATTTTTTCTTATATCGCTGGAACTCATCTTATCTATGATAATGGTCAGGTTGATTATTATATTGCATTTTCAACAGGAACAGGTGCAGCAGTGAAAATGACCAATCCTGTAGGTCAAGATTTGCAGCTTTATTTTGCTTTAATTAGAAATTATACAGATATCAATAATCCAAATAGTGATATGCTGGTCCATGTCTGGGATGATAACAATGGAGTGCCGGGTAATGACCTTATTACCCCCTTTATAGTAACGCCTGAAGCAACACTGGAAAATACCAGCCCCATGACAAGAGTAGACCTTCGTCCTTATGCTGCCCAACTGACTGATATTCAAGGTGATTTCTATATTGGATTTACAGTTCCGGCTGGAACTGTGAATTGTACTGAAACATCACCCGGGTCTTTTATTCATTCCTATACTTTTAATGGCTCCTTATGGGCTACGGATGCTGCAGATTTCCACTTCCGTTCTGTAATAGAACTGACTACGAGTGTTCCTCCGGGAACAGTTGAGGGTGTAGTAACTAATATCGATTCAGGAGATCCAATTGAAGAAGCTCTTGTTACAATTGGAATATACAGTGGTACGACAAATTCCAGTGGTGAATACTCAATAGAGGTTGATCCGGGAGCATACACAATAACCTGTGAAAAAGAGGGATATGAAACTTACACACAAGGCGATGTAGTTGTTGTTTCCTATGAGGTGATAACAATAGATATCCAGCTTCAACACATGTATAATCCCCCTCAGGACCTTACTTATCAGGTTACAGGCTCGAATGTTATTCTGCAGTGGAATGAACCGGAAGAACCAACTGGTCTGACAGCTTATAAAATATATCGCGATGGCGAAGAAATTGGCACTACAACTACAATGCTATACATTGACCAGAGTCCTCCCACAGGAACTCATATATATTATGTAACAGCAATCTATTTTGATATTTATGAGTCTATTCCATCAAATGAAGTTGAAGTCTATGTTGTCAGTGCTGGTGATAATTTAATTCCAACTATTACAAAACTTGAAGGTAACTTCCCCAACCCATTCAATCCGGCAGTTGCCGGAGCCGGTCGCAGCCCTGGAACAACTATCAGTTTTTCACTCAAAGATCCTAGCCGTGTTACTCTTGAAGTTTTCAATATCAAGGGTAAGAAGATTCGTGATCTTATAGATGCAGATATGAATGCAGCTTATCATACTATAACTTGGGACGGTAGGGATAATAGTGGCAAGAATGTTGCCAGCGGTGTTTACTTCTATAAGATGAAAGCAGGTGGAAGGTACACCAGCACGAAAAAAATGATCCTGATGAAATAGTAATAGACATTATAAATTCCCAAGCCCCGATATTTTCGGGGCTTTTTTCTTTTAATTAAAATGTAATTGACACACAAGATAAAGAATTAAATAAATGTCTATGTAGAATAAAAAAGGAGGGATAAATTATGAAAAAAGTTTTAAGATTTAGTTTAGTAATGCTTATTTTATTTTCTGCTTTACTGGTTTATGCTAAACATTATCAAAAATGTGAGTTAATTTCGGAAAGAACAACGTCTTCAAATCATTTTAGACCGGACTACTGGATTGACACAGATTCAGGATTTAGTTCAGGTAAGGGAGTTGGTCAGATTTCCATTGCAATGAATGATCCCAGCGTCTTATGGGCACATGCAATTGATAATGCTACATCGATTCTCGACGAATTTACTATGTCTGTTGATAGCGGTCAAACCTGGACTGCTGGTACTTTCAATGAAGGTGATGGGCTTTCGCAGCTTTTCGCAATCAATGAGAATATCTGTTGGGCTGTTTTCAATACCGGTGCTGACCAGGGTCTTTACAAGACTGTAGATGGCGGTGCTACCTGGGCAAAACAGGGAACTGCTTATGGTGGATATTCATTTGCAAATGTTATTCACTTCTTTAATGATAATGATGGCTTTGCTCAAGGTGATCCGGTTGGTGGTTATTATGAACTTTATACAACAACAAATGGTGGAGATTCCTGGACAAGAGTTCCTGAAGTGAATATACCTGCACCCACTACTGGAGAATATGGTATAACAGGAAATTACTGTGCAGTAGGTGATTATATCTGGTGGGGAACTAATAAAGGTAGGATATTCAGGTCAAGTGATAAAGGTTACACCTGGGAAGTATCAATGACCGCATTCGGTCCATCAGAAACTGTTAATGCTGTTTTTGCTGATGAATTAAATGGAATTGTTTATCGCTCATATCTCAATATGGGAATTGAACCTATTATTAACATAACTGATAATGGTGGAGTCACATGGTCACAGGTTAGTGTCAGTGGAAACATGTATGCCAGATATTTTGCTTATGTACCCGGTACTATTCAGACATATGTAGGTTCTTCTTCTGACCCTACTGGATCAGGTGCGTCATACAGCATTGATGGTGGGTATTCCTGGATAACTCTTAATAGTGGGGATCCAATTCAATCTTCTTCGTGGATTGATACTGAAACAGGATGGGCAGGAACCTGGGCAACTGCTACAGGTGGTGGTATGCTCATTTTTGACGGTAACCTTGGTGCGTCTGTTGGCTACATTTCCGGTACTGTAACTGATTTTGATACAAGCACTCCTATTGAGGGTGCAACTATTACTTTAGGTTCATTCTCAACAACAACAAATGATGAAGGTGCATATTATTTGCAGCTTGAAGTAGGAACTTATACACTGACCTGTGAACTTGAAGGTTATGAATCTTATACCCAGGAGAATGTTGAAATTTTTGAAGATGAGACAACAGTGGTTGATATCCAGATTCAAAACCTGTACAATCCACCACAGGATCTTACTTATCTGGTTATAGGTTCTTCTAACGTCCTCCTTTCATATCAACCCCCGGTAGGAGGATTTGGATTAACAAACTATAATATTTATCGCAACGAAGCATTTCTGGCAAATACAACTAATACATTCTATACTGATATAGGTGTTCCCCCAGGAACATATACTTATTATGTAACTGCACTCTATTTTGAAACTTATGAATCTATTCCTTCAAATGAAGTAATTGTTGAAATTGTTGTTAATGCTAATGGCATTTTAACTCCAATCAGAACAGAATTAATCGGGAATAATCCTAATCCATTTAAACCGTCAGGTGCTGTACGCAGTCTTGGAACAACAATCAATTTCTCACTTAAAGAAGCTGATTATGTAACTCTTGAAATTTATAACATTAAGGGGGAAAAGGTCAGGGATTTAATTAATGATGAACTTGAAGCTTCTTTCCATACTGCAGTTTGGGACGGAAATGATAATTCAGGAAAAGAACTTTCAAGTGGTGTTTACTTCTACAAAATGAAAGCTGGTGGCAGGTATACCAGTACGAAAAAAATGATCTTGATGAAATAGGCTTCGCATTTCACAGGACAAGTCCTGATGAAGTAATGGAAAACCTTGAAAAGGTTTACACATAGAGGAATTCTTCCAAGTAGACCTTTTCAATGGTTCACTCGTGTACCTCGTTCCCAAGTTTTTCTTGGGAACGTGTATCTCTCTCGTTCCTAATCCCCTGCCTGCCGGGCGTAGTTTACGGAGACTGGATTGGGAACGTAACAGAAATCCTGTTTCGTTACAAGATCCGAAAGATTGTAGATAGCAATTATTCAACCAAGATGGTTGAACCAACAAGAAGACTTGAGTTTACCTTACGCTGGGTCAGTCCGGCAACCGCCGGAAGAACTAAACATTTTATGAACACATGATATTAAGAAAAAATGGTCGGGATGACAAGATTTGAACTTGCGACCTCTCGGTCCCGAACCGAACGCGCTACCGAACTGCGCTACATCCCGACGGGATAATTTTTTTCAACAAACTATTATTGTCAATAATTCAAAAAACATAATAACAAATCTGCTTAATTAAACAATTATCTTGACGTGTATTTGGAATCAAAATTACATCCCTTTAAATAAAAAAATAATAGAATGAGTTTTGCAAAATAGAGTGTATTACTTTATTTGTCATTCCCGTGAAAACGGGAATCCAATCAAATAGATGATTTAGATTCCGCATCAAGTGCGGAATGACAAGTAAATAGTATTTTTCAGAACTCATATAATAGACGCATAGGAGAATAAAATGAGAATAAAATTGGTATTATGGTTGTTTTTTATACCATTGCTTCTTTCAGCTACAATTATTGATTTTGAGATACCAGTTATAGAAAAAAATATGTTCCAGAACGACCTTCCTCAGACCTTAATACCAGGTCAACCTATGATGTCTTACATCCCAGTTAAAATCTTACTTCCAATGGGTGAGAAACTTTTAAGTTTGGAGATTATACTTCAAAATCAAGGTGAAACTTTGGAAAATGTATACATAGACTATGCCAGAAAAATGCAACCAATCTCACTTCCCCGTCCGGATGATACAAAGAAAGATAACTCTGTTTACACTACCAATGAATTTTATCCTGCTTATGATTACAAAGTGCTTGGCACGCAGCGCTTAAAAGGATATGAACTGGTTCTGGTAAATATTTATCCATATAAATATAATCCTGTAACTGGTGAAATTAAATGGTTTAAAAATGCTGAGATTAATTTTACTTCCGAATATGATAACAGAAAATATAAGCAACAGAACAATCTTTTATTATTAGATTCCACAAATAAATCAAAAATTTCTAAACTGGTTATCAACAGCGAAGAATTGAGTACATACCATAAACAAAGCACTACATCAAACCGTTCCCTGGTTGACCCGGATGACCCATA
>DAOVQH010000157.1 GCA_030628755.1 Candidatus Cloacimonadota bacterium
AAATCGAGCAAACAGTTGTACTGATTCTGATTAACAATAATACCCTTAATTTTTCTTCTGAAGAAACAAAAATTATCAGGAAATTTGTAAAGAGTGGTGGCGGACTTTTCGTTATTGGTAAACCGATTAGGGAATTAACCGAAATATTACCTGCTGCTGCTTCCAGGATAAGTTCAACCTATGAATCCACACTTTATTTTACAGAAGAGAGTAAACAATATGAAACCTTCAGTTTTAAGGACAAAACAGCAAGTGAGAATATCCCACCTGTCACTTATTATTATGTGAAACCTAAAATACAGGCTAAGATTCTGGCGCAATTAGAAAATGAAGAGAGGAGTCCAGCAATTTTGTACACAGAATTTGAGAAAGGTAAAGTTCTACAATTCACATTTCATAACCTCTGGAAATGGCAACTCTGGGATGTGAATAATTACTATAACAATTTCATTACAAACATCAACTCATGGCTCAGCCAGCAGAGTTCGGAAAGGTTTTTTGCATTTACCGATAAAAATACGTATTTTGCTGGTGAAAAAATTAAAATCCGACTGCATGCCTATGATGAAACGCTAACTCCTATTCGAAATCTGAATGCCAAACTTATTATCAAAAACGAAAAGAACGAAAAAGTATATGAAGGATATCTTATTGCAAAAGCCGATGAATACTATACTGAGATAGAACACATCGAAGAAGGAAAATATTCCTTCTATATTTTTGATGAGAGAACCAATCTTCAAACTGAGGGTGAATTTATTATTACCAGGGATAACCCGGAAAATCGTGACAGAGGGTTCAATATCCCGCTCCTTTCCTACATTTCTGAGCAAACTGATGGAAAAATACTAAACAAAAAAGAACTTGAGAAATTCAATTTCCCTAAAGCTGAACCAAGAAGAGAAGAGCTGAAAACTGAACTGCCAGTTTATCGAAAATGGTACTTTATTGCTTTATTCCTGATCAGCTTTTGCCTAGAATTATTCTTCAGGAAAAGATGGGGGTTGTTATAAAAATAAAACCCTACCGATAACTTTCGGTAGGCTTTATTTAATTAAAACTTAATATCTATAGATGAACTAAAGCCAATACCTTTTGCATGAGCAAATAATCCGTGATGGAAAGTTGTAGCAGTAGTCCATTCAAACTTGCTAAATTTCAAGCCCGTTTTAAATTGAAAATAAGTATCGTCTTGGAATCCAATAACAGCCTGTATAGGAATAAATGCCAGTTGATATCCTGCTCCAAAAGATATACCATTCAAGTAAGCAAATTTACTGTTTGAATATTTTACCATCACCTGAATTTTATTCCTTAAAGTATATTCCATACCTACACTCACAGAGGGTTTAATTTTTACATACTTATTTTTAACTCTTAATTCTTCTTCAAAATCTTCTTTTTCAAAAGGTTCATGATCAGTATCGAAATAGAGAAGAGAATCTATCACGATTTTTTCATATTTGCTTACTCCAAGATTTTTATAACTCAACTGCATAAAAATATCATCAAGTCTGAAATGAAGGTAACCTTCGAATATCCTTGCCTTTAAGCCAAATTCAAAGGTTGGAGTAAGTCTTCCGACAGAATGCTCATCACTATATTGTAAATGTGCAGTATACTTATAATCGGCATATTTACTCCATTGGTTAATATTTATATTTTATACCGGTTTTAATTCCAAAACCTTTAGAAAATATCAAGAATCCGTCAAAAAAGGTTACAGAAAGCATATATTCAAATCTTTTGGAAAGAATTCCGGTTTTGAACTCATAGTAAAAATTTCTATCTGTTCCGATATTAAATTGAATCGGCATCTTATTTGCAAGGTGATAATCGACTCCAACTGAAAACCCATCAGGATATTCATATTTGGAATTTTTATATTTTGCCATAAAGCTGAGTATTTCATTCAAATGATAATCAAAACCCATCATAAAAGTAGGAGAAATCGATATTAATTTATCTTTTATCCTGAATTCCTGTGTATTATGAATCGAAGTAGCTTCATGATCAGGATGAAGAAATGCGAGAGTATCTTCGTAAATTCTTTCTTCTGTTTTTCCATAAAGGTCATCAAAATTCAAGCTGCCAAAAATATCATCTAAACTAAAATGAATTGTTCCTTTTGAATATTTTGCTTTAATACCAAATCCAAGTCCAGCAGAAAGCCTGTTTGAAGTCTTTTCATCAGAATAGTTCAACTCATAATCATAGGTATAATAACCTAATATGTCAGTTGAACCGAATTTTTGTCTACTTTTAGGAACTCCAAAATAAGTATAAGGATAATAAATATTAAATTTCAAACCCAAATAAATTGGAATTTCTCTAATTGAGTCTAAAAAATTCCCTTTTTTATTTGATTCCGGTAGAAATGTCATATGATATTCATTAGGAAAAGCATAATTAAAAGCGATCTTTGAAAACACAAATCCTTTTGTACCTTCTCCACTATTTGCAGTATATTCTTCCTCCTCGTTCCCATAAAAGATAAGTTCGGCAAACTCTTTACTTAAAACTTTACTTTTACCAAATGCATGAGTAGTGAAAGCAACATCCCAGTTTTGTTTACCAAATCTAAAAATATTTACATTATACGATATGTACATTTTCAAATCGTCTTTGGTTAAAGTTTTTTTCTCATCTTTAGTTATTTTATGACCTTCTGTGAAAATATTCAAATCATAAATATTAACTAGAGAATTACTGAAATTAAAATCTGAGTTTATGATTGGATAATAAATTTCTGTATTTTTCCTATCTGCAATTTCTGCAGGATTTTCATTGAACGGATTAAATAAACCAATAAGGGAAATATTGACTAATATGATAAATAATGTTATTATTTTCTTCATGATATTCTCCTTAATTCTTCACCAGATGGCTTCCAATGGTTAGATCAACATTTATTTCACCACGAATTTTCAATCCCCCTGATATCGGATTTTGTCCTGAACTATAAAAGTTTAATCTCTGAAATATAAAAACAAAATCTGCTAAGAAATAATTTAAATCATCCTGGTTTATTTCTATCTCGATACTTTTAAATATGGTATCGTTTGTAGTTTCAATAGAGGGAATCTCAAATAATTTAACTTTTGTAGTATCAGTATTATAATAATGTTTCATTTCCTGGAAAATGCTTAAACTGTCATCAGAAATAAGCACATCAGCATATAGTTGAACACCTGTAGAATTTAAATATTCAAAGTAGAAAACTCCTTTTTTAAAAGTATCGTAAATACTCTGATCAAAATCTTTTACATCAACTTTGGAAATCTTGTATTCACCATTATCCTTTGGTAATATCCAGATACCTGTTAGCTCGGTTTGAATTTGAAGTTCAGCAATCAATTCAATATCAGCAGTAACTTCATCTGTATCATATAATTCATAAAGTTGATCTTCGCCATGTATGGTTGGCTGAATAACATAAGATAGCGTATCAGGGAATATTTCCAGCAGATTGTTCATATTATATACTGTAGAGGGTAGAACTGTAACTGCATTACCCTCCGGGATATCTATTGAGAGCGGATCTCCAACCACCTCAACTGAGTCATTAGAAGCAATTAATTCCATATCAATTGTGGCTGGAATTGGAGAATATGTATTGAAAATGATTTCTGTGTAACCTACAAAATCAAATGTTCCGTCAATTTCAGGATAATCAATATCTATTTCCAAAGCACCATCAATTTCATCAATTTCCTGGCTGGGAATTGGAGCTATAGCATATTTTGCTGCAACATCATCCAGCAAAACAGATATCAGAACCAAAGCTGATGTGTCAATTATTTGTGAACCATCGTCAGTTACTTTGCTTCCACCACAAAATCTCAACTTTAAAGAATCAGGAAATGTATCATCTGTTAAATCAACAACCTTATTCCCTATTCCTCCATTTGGTGCAATATGCTGGTCAAACTGTACAGATTTCAGTACAATGTTGGTTTCAGAATCTATTACGTCGATAAAAAACGGACCAGTTGCTTCATTCCCTAACCAGATAACAGTATTGTTAGTAACAGTTATATTAATAAATCCTTTAGAGAAAGTTATAACTTCAAATTCTTCAAAAGTATCCAGTTGCTTTTCAAGCTCAATTAAAACAAATGGTTCTTGCGCAACTGGAGGTAAATTTCCAACTGTAATACCATTGTACTGATCCAGACCTGGAGCAAATTCTGACATTATAACAGCTGTATTTTTCTCTTCTGGTGGTTCTATATCAAACTCACCTATCTCTTGAGATTCATCTATGGTTTCATGAAATTCAATATTGCCTTCAATATTTACCACTAAAGCAGTGTCAGTTTCTGCAAGCTCCTCAACCCCATAATCGTCATTAAGAAATTTTAAATTAAATGACACATCCCAGGTTGGAATTCCCAAATCGCATCCTAAAACGATTAACAGTAATATTACCGGAAGGATTTTTTTTATCATACCCACCTCCTGAATTCTTCTCTATGTATCTTAGAAAAATTTGTCAATTTATTTAAAATAAACATTTATTCAGTTTTATTTATATTTAAATATTTTTTGACATTATTCATAACAGAAAAGAATTTTGTAACGATAATAAAATTTATAAATTTATGGAGGACAAATGAGAAAAATATTTATTATTCTTATGTTTTTAAGTACAATCCTTCTTTTTGCAGAATGGACCATAGTTACAACGTATCCAATACCTGAAGGAGCATCCGGATTAGCTTTTGATGGCACTTATCTATATTGCGGGATCTATGGAGCAAATGGAGATGAAGTTTACCAGATAGACCCGGATGATGGAAGCTATTCCCTTGCTTTTACAGGACCTCAAGATGATGCTTTTGGAATGACGTATGATGGAACTTATCTCTGGGTAACCGACCATGTAACAAACCCTTCTATCCCTGCTACAGCTTATCAGCTTGATTTTTCGGGTAACATTGTTTCACAATTTGACCTTCCTGCTCACTATATATCGGGCATTGCGTATGATAATGGGGATTTCTGGGTTGCTGCTTATTATGACCCTGATGGAGAAATTTATAAGGTTGATAATACCGGAACTATTCTCCAGCAATTTCCTGCTCCGGATAATCAACCCTGGGATTTATGCCTGGAAAATGATAACCTCTGGATGGCAGATTACGGGGGAGATGCTCTTTATAAGATCGATCCTACAACCGGTACACTTTTAGAAACAAACCCATCGGAAGGAGAAGATCCTGCAGGAATCGTCTGGGATGGACAATACCTGTGGTATTGTGATAATGGTGTGGGTTATGATGTTGATTATCTTTATAAGATTGATCTTGGTGGTAGCGGAACACCACAAATGTATATCGATCCTACCGTAGTGGATTATGGAATTGTAACTGTTGGTGATATGGTATATGGTGGATTTATAATAACAAACTATGGAAACGCAGAATTAATAGTAGGATTCGGGGATATAACAGGTCCGGGATCGGAGTATGTCTGGTGGGGAAGTGGAGCATTTACTATACCTGCTTATGGAGGAATGATGGTTTTTGATATTCTTTATTCACCCCAGGAACCAGGTATATTGGATGCAATTGGAACGATTTACTCAAATGATCCTTTATATCCCGTAGCTGAAATTTCTCTTATTGGAATGGCAGTAAATCCGGGACCAGAAATCTATGTACCCATAACAAGTCATAATTATGGTTCTGTGAGAGTTAATGCTTATACCCGCTGGTTTATGGAGATTCAAAATGTTGGTGATGAAACTTTAATAATAGATGATATCTATTGTGATGATACACATTTTACTGTTGATAGTAGTGTTAGTTTTCCAATAGAAATAGCTACTCTGGATACCATACAAGTTGGTATCTGGTTTAATCCTGAGGAAGCAATTTTATATGAAGGAACAATGTTTATCTTAAGTAATGATCCTATTGGAAGTCCTTTTGAAGTTTATTTAGAAGGAACCGGTGATGATTCTGAATATCCTATTGGTGAAATTCTATGGCAATATCAAATAACTACGAGCTGGGATAACAGCCCCAAGGCAATTGTTCCTATTCCTGATATTTCCGGTGATGGTGTGGATGATGTGATTATCTGCTCTGAAGATAATTATGTTCGCTGTTTTAATGGAAATGCATCCGTTTCTGGAGATATTCTCTGGGAAACCGAAATCTATTCAGGAAGCATTTATACTCAGAATTCTTTAAATATCATCGAAGATCTAAATGCTGATGGTTATGATGATGTAATTGTAGGAACAGCC
>DAOVQH010000181.1 GCA_030628755.1 Candidatus Cloacimonadota bacterium
AATAGACCAGAAGTGCTGTTCCAAAAATAACAAACCCGATAATAAGATTATGCTTTTTATTTACAAATGGTTGTGGTTTTAAAGTCATTTATTTCTCCAATAATTTAATAAATTAGGTAAAATTTGGAAATAGATGTCTTTCTGTCCATTCTACGTAGCAGGGCTACTGCAAAGGATGAAAGGAAATCTTCGAAGACTATTCTCTCGAAGAATCTCATTCTCTCTTGAATTCTTCCATCTCTGCCAAGGCTTCGGTCTTCACTCTGTTACGCCCCGACAAGACGACGAGACAGGTCGTCGCTTGCCCTTGTAAGTGTACCTCAGAATGACTTTCAATTTTTTTTCTACATAATTCATTTTTATGCAAGAAAACTTGTTTTTCACTAATTTCCCGTCAAGGAATTTAATCCATTTCTTTTGAAGTGCTCAAGAGTGGGTCAGTTCTATTTACAGCATTTACAACTAATCCTGGATTCTTTACTACTCTTGTATCCAAGCCCCAGCTTGGATACACATAGCTTACCAATAAGATGAAAAAGGTTACCAAGCTAGCCCAATGAAACGATCCCGATTCACCCTTTTCACCCTTCGCAGTATGCTACGGAGAACGGGCGTAGTTCATCCTTCGTCCCGAATGCTTTCGGGACTACGGAGAATGGATACTACGGAGAACGGGTATATCGGGACATAGGCTAAAGGGCTTGGTAACCAGAATATACTATTTATCAAAAAAACCTTCAAGGTTTTGAAAACCCTAAAGGTTTAATATTAACTTAAGCTGTTTTACCCTCTTTTGCAATTCGAAAGGAAAATACAGGATCACTATTACCCAGAATTACATCTTTTGAAATCAAACATTCCCTCACATTATCCATATCCGGAATATTATACATAATATCTATCATGAATTTTTCCATAATAGCCCGAAGCCCACGAGCACCCATTTTTTGTTTTATGGCAGTATGAGAAATTTCACGCAAAGCATCAAGACTAAAATCAAGTTTTACATCTTCTATCTCAAAAAGTTTTTTATATTGTTTACAGATAGCATTTTTGGGTTTAGTTAAAATTTCGATGAGAGCATCCTCATCGAGTTCTTGCAAAGAGCTTACCACCGGCATTCTTCCAACCAGTTCAGGAATAAGACCATATTTCAAGAGGTCATCAGGAATACATTTATCGAAGATATTTTTATCTACATTTTTTTTGGAAACTATATCAGCATCAAAACCTACAGTTTTTTTCTTTAACCTGTTTTGTATTATTTTTTCAAGTCCGAAGAAAGCCCCTCCAGCAATAAAGAGGATATCTTTTGTATCAATTTCTATAAATTCCTGTTGAGGGTGTTTACGTCCACCCTTTGGAGGAACATTAACTTTTGCACCTTCCAGGATTTTCAGAAGGGCTTGCTGAACCCCTTCACCAGAGACATCCCTGGTTATGGAAGGAGTTTCGGATTTTCTGGCAATTTTGTCTAATTCATCTATATAGATAATACCTTTCTCGGCTTTTTCTATATCGTAGTTTGCATTTTGTAGAATTCTAACCAGGATATTTTCAACATCTTCTCCAACGTATCCGGCTTCTGTGAGAGTGGTGGCATCTGCAATTGCAAAGGGAACTTTAAGAATCCTGGCAAGTGTCTGGGCTATCAGAGTCTTTCCACAACCGGTTGGACCTATCATCATGATATTACTTTTTTCAATATCTACGTCATCATTAGGGTTCTGTTTGAATATCCTTTTATAGTGGTTGTAAACTGCCACGGAAATAATTTGCTTTGCAGATTCCTGCCCGATAACATACTGGTTCAGTAGTTCGTGAATTTCACGTGGAGTGGGGAGGATGAAATTATCCAGTTCCTTCTTCTGGAATTCCGATTCGATAATGGTAGAACACATGGTAATGCATTCATCACAGATATTCCCGCTAATTCCTTTGATCAGGTAAGTTGTTTCAGCTTCTGAACGTCCGCAGAATGAGCAGTGATTTATTTTTAGATTATTCACTTTTCCCCTCCTGTTTTTGGTTTTTTAAAGATTCCTTTCGAGATTCGATAACTTCATCAATTATTCCATACTCTTTTGATTCCTCAGCACTCATAAAGAAATTCCTGTCGCTATCTATGATGATCTTTTTTAATGGTTGTTTTGTATGTTTCTGCAGGAGGTTGTGTAATTTATCTTTGAGAAGGAGTATTTCTTTGGTTTGAATTTCGATGTCAGAAGCCTGTCCGCGTACACCACCCATTGGTTGATGAAGCATAATTCTTGTATTGGGAAGTGCGAATCTTTTATCTGGTGCACCTGCTGCCAGCAGGAATGCCCCCATACTTGATGCCTGTCCTATGCAGATCGTGCTGACATCAGGTCGAATGTACTGCATGGTATCATAAATTGCCAGCCCGGCAGAAACAGTTCCTCCAGGACTATTTATGTACATATAAATATCTTTATCCGGGTCATCTGCTTCCAGGTGCAGAAGTTGAGCAATAACAACATTAGACACATTATCATCTATAGGTGAACCTAAAAATACTATTCTGTCCTTTAGCAGACGGGAATAAATATCATAAGCCCGTTCTACCTTGCCATCCTGTTCAATAACAATTGGAACGTAAGCCATTTATTTCTCCTTCTTTTCTTCTTCATCACGCCGTAGTCCCGTTTTATCGGGCGGAGGCGGATTGTCTTGTTCCTTTTTTTCTTTGGGATAAGGAACGAATTTAGAGTGCTTTTGAAGAAACTTCATCAATTTCCTTTCTTCTACTGCAAACTTAAACTCATCACTCTTAATCTGTTTTTTATACATTTCTTTATATTTGTCAAGTTTCATTTTCAGATTGTCTGCAGCTTCCTTGATAATTTCTTCTTTATCCTCATCTGTTATTTCTATTTTTTCTTTCTTTTTCAGTTCTTCCAGAATGAGGTGACTTTTCAAATTATATTCAGCGATTCCCATATACATTGGTATAATCTTTTCCAGTTCGATCTTGTATTTCTTTACATATGGTTTTGCCAGGCTTTCAGCATAATTTGTTATCACGGATTTTGGAACATCAAAAGGATTTTCTTCGATTATTTTTATGATAATCGAACTTCTCATTCTTTCTTTATTTTCTTTTTTGAGTTTAAGTTTTAACTCCTCAGTGACTTTTTTCCTGAGTTCTTTCAAGGAATTATACTCGAGGTCTTTAGCAAATTCATCATTTAATTCCGGTAAGATCCTTCTCTTGATTGACTTTATTTTTACAAGGAATTCTTTATTTATGAATTTTTCATTTATTTCATTATCAGTTGTTTTCTGGTCTTTAGCGAAGAGCTTTGTTTTAATCTCATCGTCAACTTTTAGCCAGGTGAGTTTTATATTAAAAGATTTTGAATAGGAATTATCTCCCAGAATAAATTCTCTCTCGATCTCTTTTGTAATTTTCCCTTCATCATCCAGGAATTTGATTATTGCTTTAATGAAATCGTTTTCTTCAGCAGTTTCGGGAGTGATTTCGTTTCCCATTCGATAGCGGAAATCTTCGATCGTGGCATCCACCATTTCTTTTTTGAATTTTGTTTCTTCAAAAGGAACTTTCAGGTTTTTATATTTTTCAATTTTAATCTCTGGCATTACTTCGAATTTAAAAGTGGCAACCAGGTCTTTACCTTTTTCCCATTCAACCTTTGTAGCTTCACCCTGATTTATCGGTTTCACATCTTTTTCATCTATAGCTTTTTTATAAAAATCACCCAGTTTCTGGTTGTAGAATTCTTCTTTTGCGTGTTCCCCGTAAGTTCTTTCTATCATCGAGAGAGGAGCTTTACCTTTTCTGAAACCAGGCATTGCTAGGTGATTTTTGAATGAATTAAGAATTTTATTATATTCGTCCAAAGCTTCCTGGGAATCAATAGTTATAGTTAATTCTTTTTCACACTGACTGATGTCTTTTAATTCGGTTTTCACACATTCTCCTTATTTTTATAACAAGCTAAGCCTTCTTCACAATTCACAACTTATTAATATTAAACAAGTTAGAATCTCAAAAACCATCTTGACTACCTCCGTTCTAAATATGCTAGTTAATTTCTTTTTATTAATAGGATTAGCTAATGCTCCCTGCTAATATTCATTTTCTTATCATATCCACCTCATCCCGACCTTCTCCTATCGAGGAGAAGGAGAATTAAAACTTCCTCTCCTTTTAGGAGAGGATTGAGGTGAGGTAAAAAACACCCTATTTTGCAGAACACATCTATAATTAACTAAAAGCAATATACAATAAATGGTGCGAAAGAGGGGATTTGAACCCCTATCCCGAAAATCGGGACTGGATTCTAAGTCCAGCGCGTCTGCCAATTCCGCCACTTTCGCATAAAAGATTTATTTAATCTTTTGCTTTGCTAAATTTATTAATTGTTGAGCATCAGTAGAAGCAGGGTCAAGCTTTAGCCACATCTCAGCGTACTTAAGAAGTTCTTCATATCTTTTTTCCTGAGCTAGTTTATAACTAAGGAAAGAGATGGTCTCTGTATTTTCAGGATCGAGTTTCACAGCTTTTTTCAGGTAGCTGAGTGACTCTTCTATATTACCTGCCTTTGCTGCATAATCACTTATATTGAGGACAGCATCGAGATTATCAGGGTCAATTTCTACAACTTTTTTAAAGGCTTCATAGGCTCCTTCGTTGTTTTTTAATTTTGAATAAGCTAAAGCCATATTGAAATGATTATCAATATTTTTAGGATTGATCTCAGCTGCTTTCTTATACCATTCTATAGCTTTTTCATATTCTTCCTTTTCATAGAAAGTATTTGCTATCTGGGTTCGGGCTATATCATCATTTATGTCCAGTTCTGCTGCTCTGATCATATATTCAAGAGATTTTTCATTATCTTCCTTTTTATTGTAAGCATAGGCGAGCATTTTGAGGGTCTTTGAACTGTCTGGAGCGATTTCATACAAAGCTTCAAATTGTATAATAGCCTTATCAATTTCCTCGTTATCAAAAAGCTCCTGAGCAGATATAAACATCTTAGTCCAGCAACTGCCATTAAGCTTTATAACTTGATCAAGTTTGTCTTCAAGTTTTTCCTTTTTGATATTCTTTTTGTAGAATTTCCCAGCTGCTTTTTCATCAGTCTTCTTTAAACCTTCGTACTCAGCAAAAATGTCATTAATTTCATCAATAATTTTTACATAGTATTTTTGAGCATTAGGATAATCTTTTTTTACATCATAATAAATACCGGCAATATTCTCTAAAGCAACGATATGATGTGGGTTTTCCTCCAAAACTAATTCAAATAAGGGTAGAGCCTTTTGATATATATTTTGCCCTAAATACATATTTGCAGAACGTAAATTGCTTTTTCCTTTTGCTGTAAGGTTTTGTGAACTTCCTAATAACAAGCTTGTAAATAAACTAAAAATAATAACTAAGATTTTTAAGGTTCTGTTCATAATTCCTCCTATGAATGACGTCAACAAATAATGTCACTCACTCTTTCTTTTTTTTCTTTCATTACTTCGTTTTATGATGCTTTTTTTAGTATCGTTTCGTTTCTTTCAAAAATTAAAGCATCAAAATTGATTCTTCTTTTTAACA
>DAOVQH010000032.1 GCA_030628755.1 Candidatus Cloacimonadota bacterium
CTATCTGTATGTCCATTGAATTCGCATTCAAAGTTATTTTTAATTTTTTGAGAATTTTTGATTTTATCTTCAGTTTTAATTTCACTTAAGAACGGATTCCCGCCAAGCTGTTTTATTTTATAAGCTGCAGCCATACCGCTTCTTGCCATTCCTAATATTCCGAATTTAAAATTTTTTACATTCATAATTTATCTTAATTTTAAGGTTGCTAATCCAATTGCTACAAGCAAAGTTGCAATAATCCAGAAGCGAATTACAATTTTTTCTTCGGACAATCCTTTCAATTCAAAGTGATGATGAATTGGTGCACATAAAAATACACGCTTTCCTGTACCTGTTCTGATTCGGGTATATTTAAAATAATACCTCTGAATTATAGTTGATAAAGCTTCGATTACAAATACTCCCCCCACAATAGCAAAGAATATCTCCTCGCGGAGAAGTATGGCTAAAACTGCTAAAATTCCCCCTAAAGATAAAGAACCCGTATCACCCAAAATAATCTGAGCTGGTTTTGTATTGTACCACAGAAAACCAAGAAGGGTTCCAATTAGGGCTGAAATGAATACAGTTAATTCCCCTGCATTACTTATGAATTCAAGGTTAAGATATTCTGCAATCACGAAATTCCCCTTAATATATGCCATAATACCCAAAGCAAGAGCAGAGAGAGCTACTGTACCACTTGCAAGACCATCGAGTCCATCTGTTAAATTTACAGCGTTAGAAGTACCGGTGATCATAAAAATTACAAATGGTATAAAGAACCAACCAAGTTGGATAGCTGTATCTTTAAAAAGTGGTAAGCAGATTTTGGTCATAGGTATGCTATCTACTGCACCAAAAAATAATGCGCATGATATAAGTAAACCCAAAGTAATCTGTGCCATCAGCTTATATCTGGCAATCAAACCTTCTTTTGCACGAAGAAAATTTTTCATATAGTCATCAAGGAAACCTGTTCCACCTAACCAGATAGTTGTAATTATCATTATTAAAATGTAGTTGTTTACAAGATTATTCCAGAGCAATGCTGAGATAAGAAGACTGGTAATAACAATAAGTCCGCCCATTGTTGGAGTGCCTTCTTTTTCTTTGTGTGATATGGGAGCGTATTCGTTTATTCTTTCAACTGCCTGATACTTTTTTAGAAGCCTGATGTATTTTGGACCCAGAAAAAGTGAAAATATGAGAGCTGTTATAAAAGCTCCTATCGAGCGAAAAGTAACATATTGAAAAACGTTAAAAATTGTGTACCCGAAAATCTCAGTATTAGCTAAAGGTGCAAATAAATGATAAAACATAATTATATCCTTCCTATTATTTTTTCCAATTCAATTCCGTGAGATGCTTTTATGAGGATTACTGCATTATTTTCTAAGGTTATTAGAATATTAGAAGTAAGTAGCTCATCAACATCAGTGAAATGCTGGTCTGCTTGGTAGTATCGAGCAAGTTCACCTACTGATATAATCTGATGACATTCTTTTTCACTAAGTAATTTCCACACATCTTTATGTAGTTTCTCTCTTAATTCCCCGAGTTCAAGCATATCTCCGAGAATTGCAATATGAGGTTTTTCCTTTTGAAACTCAGCCCAGAAATCGATTGCAGCCTTCATAGAGTCAGGATTCGCATTGTAGCAATCTATGAGGAGTGTTTTATTTTCGGATTTTTGAATTTCCATCCTTAAAGAAATCTGAAGAGGTTTATTTAAACCTTGCTGGATATTCTCTTTTGAAATACCTAATTCTGATGATAAGGTCACTGCGATCGCTGCATTTAAAGAATATTTATTGAATGGTGTAGGAATTATGAAATTATCGCTATTAACTGAGAATTTGGTTTCTTTGGATGAACTTGAAATATTAGATAATATATAGTCATTTTGTAATCCTTGCCCGAATGTGATACCTTCAAATTCTTTGAATCTATTATCATCACCGGGAAAAAGGCTTAACTTTAAATTTGATCTCAGTAGAGATGTTTTTTCCTGATACACACCATTTTCATTTTTTAAGAATTCAAGATGACAGGGTCCAACAGCAGTAACAATGCCGATATCCGGATTTGAAATTTCTGTAAGTTTTGCTATTTCACCAAATTGATTAGACCCTAATTCCAAAATTACATATTTGTGTTCTGGTTTAATTTTGAAAATAGTTTTGGGAAGACCTATCAGGTTGTTTTCGTTTGAATATGTTTTTAAGGTAGGTGATTGGTCGATAAGAATATTATAAATATACTCTTTTGTAGTAGTTTTGCCAAAGCTCCCAGTAATTGCTATGGTTGTTATACTGAATAATGATTTATATTTCTGAGCTAATCGTCCCAGAGCTTCCAGAGTACTCTCAACTCTAATCAAATTTTTATCTGCGTCTTTGAAATTCTTTAGTACAATTGCCCAGCAATTCTTTTTCTTTTGAACGTCTTTAATAAAATCATGTCCATCAAAATTTTCACCTTTCAGAGCAAAAAACAAAGAATTATCCTGAATTGTTCGTGAATCCGTTGAAACAGATTGTAGAACATCTTCCGAAGCTGTATCCATTTTTTGTTCGAAAATAAATTCTAATTGCAAAGGATCGATTGGAATAGAAAGCTCATCATCTTTTAGTTTTTTTGCGATTAAAGTACTTTGAGCAACTTCTTTATCGTTGAAGTGCAGTTTTTTTCCTTTAATCTCCTGATACATTTCATGACCTTTCCCGGCAATTAAAACGATATCGTTCTCTTTTGCTAAATTTATCGCGGTTTGGATAGCAATTTTTCTATCACTTATTATCCAATAGTTAGCATCTATCTCTGTATTTCCGACAATATCCCTGATGATATCAGTTGGTTCTTCATAACGAGGATTATCATTTGTAATTATTGATAGATCAGCAAATTCCAATGCAGCATCCAGCATTTTTGGACGTTTGCTTTTATCACGCTCTCCACCAGCACCAAAAACACAGATTAACCTTCCTTTCTTAAACTTGGAAAGCGATTTAAGAACATTTTTCAAAGCATCGGGTGTATGTGCATAATCGATGAAAATACTGATTTTTTTATTAATCGAGGCATTTTCCAATCTACCTTTTATCGGGGGGAAACTTTTTAACGATTTCAATATCGAATCAGAAGGAATATCGGGAACTATTCTCTTTATAATCGCAATAGCTGAAGAAACATTGAAAACATTATGCCTACCGATCAAATTAGTATTAACCTTCAAAATCTCATTTTTATATATCAATTCAAATGAAGATCGATCTATATCATATTTACAATTTTGGATTATAAAGTCTCCTTTTTCGAACGATATACTATATTTTTTACAAGTAAGATTTTTGTACAATTTTTTCCCGTAATAATCATCAGTATTAATAAATGCCACACCTGAACTACCTTCTAAATATAGGAACAGCTTAAATTTGGTCTCTGCATAATCATCCAAGTTTTTATGAAAATCCAGATGTTCTTGAGTTAGATTTGTGAACAATGCAACATCGAAATTAATTCCATAAACTCTATCCAGAGCAAGAGCATGAGAGGAAACTTCCATTACTACATACTCGACATCTTCAGAATTCATTTTTTCGAAAATCCTATTAAGCTCCAGAATATCTGGAGTTGTTCTCTCAGTTTTATATTCTTTACCATTTATAAAATATCCATAAGTGCCTATAAGACCCGTTTTTTTTCCGTTATCCCGAAGGATATTTTCAATTAAATATGAAACTGTAGTTTTGCCATTTGTACCTGTTATTCCAATCAATTTAAACTTTTTACTGGGATCATCAAAGTACAATTTAGCCAGAACCGCAGCGGCTTTTCTGGTGTTTTTAACCAGAATCTGGGGGGCTTTCAAATCCAATTTTCTTTGAACAATAAAAAGTTTGGCTCCCTTTTTTTCTGCTTCTCTAGCAAAAATGTGTCCGTCTGTCTGAAAACCTTTTATACAAATAAAAATATCATTTCTGTCGATTTGCCTGGAATCCGTCTCGATCTTTGAGAAATATGCATTTTTGTCTTCGTTGAATATTTTAACGAACAAACCAGTATCTTTTAAAGTTTTAATAACAGTTTTGTAATCAATCATTTTGCTGTTACTTTGCATATTTCCCCGAATTTAATTTTAGATTCAGATGGAATCGATTGTGAATAAATAATTCCATTTCCTTTCACAACCAGTTTGATGTTCTTTTTATTTGCCTTTGCAATGGCTTTTCGCAGGGTTAATCCAATGAAGTTCGGCATTTTGTAATCAAATGCGTTCTCTTCTTGAAAATGTTCTTCTTTATCGAGAATAACGATCAGATACTCATTTTTATCAAATGAAGTGTTGGGCTTTGGGAACTGATTTACTACAATCCCATTTCCTTTTAATTCTTTAAGTTCAAAGTTGATTTTCTTTTTATTTAAAACATTAAGAGCTTTTTCTTTCGTCATTCCAATAATATTTGGTGCGGAAATGTATTCTTTGTTTTTTTCTTTAACATTAGCAATTGTGTTACTGTTAGGCAGGTTAATTATATTTATTACGATATCTTTAAAAGTTGGTACAGCAGATAAAGTGGCATAATATGAAAAGGATTTATAATCCGCTTCATCATAAACGATTACGATAACATACTGAGGTTCATCAACAGGGAAGAATCCCACAAAGATTGAAGTATATTTTTCTTCTGCATAACCTTGTTTCCCACGAATGGATTTTTCAGCAGTACCGGTTTTTCCTGCGATTTCTAGAAAACTCATTTTAGTTCCGGTTGCAGTTCCATAATCTACAACACCTTTTAAAAACACTTTTAAAGTATCGATAGAGCGTTTATCAGAAATTTTTCTGAGAACTTTTGGATCAAAGGTTTTTATGATTTTACCTTCTTCATTTTTTACCTTTTTCAGGATATAAGGCTGCATGACCTTTCCGCCATTTGCAAATGCACAGTAAGCATTTGCAAGTTGTAGAGCAGTCACGGAGATTTCCTGTCCAAATGAAATTGAATGCAAAGAGAATCCTTGCCAATCCTTAGGTTTACGTAAAATTCCGGAAGTTTCTCCTCCAATATTAGAACCGGTTTTGTGGCCAAATCCTGAAGCAATCATGCGTTCGTAGAGAACTTTACTACCAATTTCTTCGACTATTTTACTTATTCCCACATTACTGGAATATGCTATGATATCTTTAAAACTCAGAAATTTATATTTGTGATCATCCCTAATTGTTCTTTCTTCTGATTCATAAGTGATTTTATAATTCCGACAATCAATTTTATCTGAAGGTTTATAGATATTATTTTCGATAGCTAATAATGCAGTAACCGGTTTCAGGGTTGAGCCTGGCTCGAACATAAAAGAAACAGGCAAATTTACAGAAGCTCTTAACATTGATGCAGATTTATTTGTATTATCTTTTGAAATTCCAGCCATTGCCAGAACTTCTCCAGTAGAAGGCTGCATGATGATACCAATAGCATTTTTCGCTTTATAATCTTTCAACCCGTTCTGTAAATTTTCTTCTAAAATTTCCTGGAGATTCTTATCGATTGTAAGAATCAATGAATTACCATTTTGAGGATTCTTTTCTTTTAAAAATAACAGGGGAACTCTTTTGTTATTTGCGTCATATATGGTTTCCTTCCAGCCAAATTTGCCGGATAATTCCTCGTTGAATGTAGCTTCTATACCATTTTTACCATATACTTTATAAATCATTTCCTTATTTGAATTTAATGATTCATCTTTGATTTCTTCGATCATACCAAGGAAATTAGCACCCAATTTATCATAAGGATAAAAGCGTCTAATTTTACTGAAAGTATGAACTAATCCCGGGATTTTCTCTTTTTCGAATTCATTTTTAATTTTAAGTAATTGGGTTTCAGATATATTTTCAGATATAAAAATATTAGAATATACAGGTTTTTTATTTAATTTTTCGGATACTTGTTCTTTCATTAAAGATGAATTTTCAGAAATAACGTTAGATATTTTTGCATAAATTTCCCGGATTTTAATTTCCGGATTTCTTTTACAGTAATTAATGATTGAATTTCTATCTAAATCGATTTGATAATATTTTATGGAACTGACCAATAAATTTCCATGTCTATCATAAATATTCCCACGATATGGAATAATAATTTTTTTTGAGGGATTTTGTCTGATATAGATAGTTTCTTTTAAATCATGGGCATTTAGAATCTGAATGCTAAAGAGATATATCACCCAAATAACAATGACGATTGAATTAATAGCAATGAAAATTGTTAACCTGGATTTCATAATAAAAATGCTCATTCAAAAAGAATGAGCTTTAAAGTTACTTTGTTAGAGCTTCTGCTGAGGGGACAATGTAATCTATCAAGCAAAAGGATTTCTTTTTATTGTTCATCTTTATATTGTGTATATTTTGATCGTTATCAGGATAGAACATTTTAAGTTTCTCAAATGCAAGATTCTGAATTCTTTCTCGAGAGCCAAGCTTACTGTTTATACTTACTAAATTCAGGTTTATATCTTTCTTTGATTTGTATATATCTGATAGCTCGTAATACTGGCGGGAGTATATTAATATTTTGTGTTTATTATAATGATGAACGAAAATGATCCCACACAAAATTAGGATTATAATGATTAATTTTTTATTCATGAGACCTCCTTTTTCTCTGCAATACGAAGTTTTGCACTTCTTGCCCTCTTATTCTCCTTTATTTCTTCTAAAGATGGAGTTATGGGTTTTTTAGTAATAATTTTGAGCGTTGATTTTTTATCACATACACATTTTGGGAAACTTGAAGGACAAATACATGCTTTTTCTTCGTATTGGAAGAATTTTTTAACAACCCGGTCTTCCAGGCTATGATAAGATATTACCGCAATACGACCTTCTGTATTTAAAATCTTTACTGCGTCTTTTAAAGCAGTTTTTAAGGCTTCTAATTCTCCATTAATGTAAATTCTGAGAGCCTGGAATATTCTTGCTTTAGCTTTGCTTTTTTGCTTTGATTTTATACTGTACTCAATAATAGCACCAAGTTGAAGAGTTGAAATGATCTTTCTTTTTTTTCTTTCATGAATTATTGACCTGGCAATTCTGGCTGCGTTTTTTTCTTCACCATATTCCCAAAAAATCTTTTTAAGCTTTTCATAAGGAAATTTGTTTATAATTTCAAATGCTGTTAAGGTTGAGCTTTTATCCATTCTCATATCTAACTTGCCATCCAGCATAAAACTGAACCCGCGAGCAGGTTCATTGATTTGATGAGAGGAAACACCCAGATCAAAAAGAATCCCATCTATTCTCTTTATTCGCTCTAAAGCAAGACTGGTTCTTAAATTTGCGAAATTATCATTTATTATTTTCAAATTATCAGGATATTTCTGAGAAAGTGTCTTATTCTGTTTGATAGATTCTTTGTCTTTATCAAAAGCAAAGATTTTTATTTCTTTATTGGTTTTTAGAATAGCTTCTGTATGTCCGCCGCCACCCAGAGTTGCATCTACATAAATACCATTATCTCTGAGCTGAAGTGCTTCGATTGATTCTTTCAATAAAACCGGTGTATGGAAATTTTCCATTACTGATAATCCAGGGAATTAAATGATTTTTTATGTTCTTCCAGTTTTTTATTTCGATATTCCTCATATTTGTCAGGATTCCAGACAGATATAAAGTTACCCTCTCCTTTGATGATCACTTTATCTTTGATATTAGCGATTTCCAGGAGTTCATTGTTTATTTTGATTCTTCCGTTCTTTTCCAATTTTTGTTCTGAAGATGCAAAAGTGCGGAGATTTAAGAGCAGTTCTTTTTCCCGCGTAGAACCCTCTTTAAGTTTATCAATTTTTTCATTCCAGTTATCTAAAGGATAAATAGCAATATTACCTTCTGGTCCAATGCTTATGATCACAGTTTGTTTTGCCGGAGGAGCAAATTTTTTCTTAAAAGATGCTGGAATGGTTATCCATTTTTGTTTGTTCACTGAATTTTTATAAGTTCCCAGAAATTCACCTGACATCACAACCTCCCATATCCTAATTGAGCAAGTTTGAGTAAACATGAGAATATCTGAGACAAATGTGGGATTTGGAATGGTAGAGTCAAGTTTTTTTTAGATTTTTTAATATTATTATAATAAAGTATAATTCTTACTTACATCTCAACACAAACTTCGGAAGTTTCAGAAATTGTAGTCAGCAACATTAATAAGCCTTTGGCTTATAAACTTCCGAAGTTTCAGAAAAATGTATATGTTGGCAAAGCTTATAGGGTGTGTGAAAATGATTTTTCTTAATTCTCTACGACCCCCATCCCTAACCCTTCCCCCTATCCGTCAAAGCCGGACAAGTCGAAGTGGAAGGGAACTGCCTGCGGTGAAAGGAGATAGATTCTCCACCTAAATAGGTCAGGGCTGTGTCCGGCGTAGACGGAAGTTAGTTTATCCCGTGGAATCTCCTTATTCCACCGGGAAGGGGGTTGAGAAAAAAACGAGCTTTTCATAAGTTTTCACAAAGGCTTTTAGCTTTGTATCCAATTGCGTTCCCATCCGGCAGTTGCCGGATTTGAACGAGGGTGAGATTTTTTAACTTGACGCAAATACTATTAAAATGGCTTTTTGAATAAATTAAAAATGAATATAAATATCTCTGTTAATAAGAAAAAAGATCAGGTAATTATGAATATGAAAAATATTAGCGTAGCCCTGCCGGGATCGTTGTTTATGATAATCAGGAAGGTGGGGTAGGGGGTGATTTTTTGATAGAAAAGGGAAAAAGTATTGACACTATAAATATTAAATTCCTTTTTTAACAATGAGATGATATTTAATAAGTTATGATTTAAATGGACCGGGGAAAGATTATTATTTATTTATTATATTCTATTCTATAATAGGTTCAATAAATTAAGGGAGTAATATATTATTATGACTCACTCAGTTGTAAATTCTTTTTCATCAGGCACTCTTCCAAGTTATAAGAATCCGCCTGTTAATGAAGTCGTATGTGGGATGCGATTCGATCCTTCTAATAAACTCCGTGTTACTCATATCGGTCTTCTTTGGAATAAATTTAGTGCTGATTATCCGATTGTAAAACATGCTTCACCTATAGCATCAGCTAAAGGAGAAATCTTAATTGATACAGCGACAGGGATGCCCTTACCGAGAGTATGGTTTATAAACAAATCGGATGATCAATTAGTACAGTTTCAAATCGATCGATTTTATTTCAATTGGCGACGAAGACAAAGCGATTACCCTCGATATGATCATGTCATCGAGAATTTTGAGAGTGTGCGAAGTACTATTGTAGCTTTCTTTTTAAAATTTAAATTAGGTGAGCTTAAGCCAATAGAATATGAACTTAGCTATATCAACCATATTCCAAAAGGGCAAGGATGGAATACGATTGATGATCTTTCAAAAATATTTTCGGATTTTCTTTGGAAGAAAACAAGGAAGCGTTTTTTGCCAAATCCGGGAAAAATTGCTTGGCAAACAGAGTTTCCTTTGCCGGAGAAGAAGGGTCATCTGATCGTTAATTTGAAACAAGCCACAAGAACTGAAGACAAAGTTCCTTTGCTTGTTCTCGAATTGAAGACGCGAGGGATTGGTGAATCAACGAGCAAGGAAGCAATTCGTGAATGGTTTGATTTAGCGCATGAATGGATAGTCCGAGGTTTTACTGATCTAACAACCTCTGAAATTCAAAAAATTTGGGAGCTAGAAGAAAATGTATAGGCTCGATTTGTATAGAGAGATTGAGACTCAAAAAGTCAGTGTTTTATTCGGAAATCAATTTATTGAAGATAATTTGCCTAGAAAATATCCAAATGCTGGAGAGCGGAATCACATGATTGAACAACCTTCCAAAATCCATCACTACATAATCACAGCAGCTGTTAACCAAGAGGAACAGGATAATCTCATAAGAGATTGGTCTGAGAACGAAGACCCATTTACACAACTGGATTTAATCGATATAGAAGATAATCAGGTACAACAATTAATTTTCCAGATCAGGATATCAACCTCTATCCCCAATAATGAACGTTTGGCAAATAGACTTATCGTTTTATTTAATGATGCAAAGGAAGAGGATTATAATAGTCCAGGTGTTGCTGTTGGCTCGCTTCGTAATTTTTATCATCTTCTTCAAGAATACACCAACCTAAAGTATCCGAATATTACATTAACACCTGATAACAACATCTATACTTCATGGGAAGACGAACAAGATCGATTGTTCAGTGTACATTTCTTACCAAATGGTATTACCAATTTTGTTATATTTAAGCCTAATGATAGGCATCCGGAACGACCAATTCGTCTTTCTGGAACAACAACAAGTGACATTCTCATGGAAACGGTTGCCCCCAATGGTGTAAATGATTGGATCTTTGAATGAAAGGTGATATAATACCTGATAAAGACCATATTTCACGGTACTGTGCACCTAAAACTATCAGGGAGGATGGTAAAATTGGGGCCTCTGCTTTTATTCTAAGAGAAAGTGAAGAAAGCTTATCTGTAAATTGGCTAGAATATCTTAACTGTGCGAGCAGAGAGAGTGAAATATCGGAAATCCGAAGGGTGTACTCCTTAAAATTAGATATAAGAGCAAAAGCGAAATTAGCTGTTCTAAATGTTGGTGAAATGTGCAATAAAGTGAAAAATGAAAGTCCTGATAGAAGAAGTCTTTACGTCTTACATGAAAAAGAGAATAATGATCCATCACACAGTGGAATTTATAATCTGAAGCCTGATAATGAGTCGATTGCTGATCTTATTTTTAAGATAATCCTTGAGTCTTACTCCGCTCTTTAATTGAAGTACTAATGTAATTGGATCAAATCTCGATTTTGACAAATTTTATTGTGAAACTATAAAAAATTTTAAAAGCTTCAATGATTAAATAATAATAAGCGATAAAAATTTTTATTTACATTGAAATTTAGGTGTTATGATATATATCAGCACTTATGGATCTCGCTCAAATTCTGTTTATTAAGTTAAATATGATTAATCTGTGGGTGCTGGGTGTTTGAGATTAAGCAGTATAATATATGATGGAGCTGACGCAGACGTCAGCTCCATCGGGCTCAGCTCAGGTGCTAGACTATTATCCACCTACGCAGTCCATCATCTCGCTGCAACAGGCGAAAATGCAAGATTTGGAGCAAAAGCTCCAACCTTACATTTTTGCACCTGAGCTGAGCCCGTTAGAAAGTTCAATGATAGTAAACGACTATTCATAAAACGTTTAAAGAGGTTTTAAATGGCAACCGAAATGCAAAAAGTCCAAAGGTGGAAGTGATAGATTGAATAATTTGCAAGCATTAAACACGGAAGTAAACAGAAAAAAGAGCGACAAATATCCATATAAAAAGAAGTAATAGAATCATTACATCAGCTTTACATGCCTAATTGCTCATTCGGGCTAACTATGAAAATTGAGGACTTACTTTTACTTCTGTGCAGCTCGAAACTTAGCTTGCGATATTAAATAGACTAAAGGAGTTTATATTAAGTTTAATTATAGTGAGGTACTAAATGAAAAAACTAATCTTATTAGCATTAAGCCTATTAGTGGTATGTTGTGGAAATGATTCAAATAAGAATCAAGAGATAGTAAAGAAAAGCAATGAATTTGCTGAAATGGGTGAATATCCAGGCCCAAAAGATACTCCCCAAAAGTTTAAGAAAAGTTATGTTGAGAAATTAATTGCTCCACACATTAGAAAGGCAAAACAAACTTTGCCAAAGGCGAAAAAGAAGTTTTTAGAAGGTTTACCCCATGGTTACAGTTTTTTCGTTACTGTAGACTTGAGAAGCAATTCTGGTGACAAAGAAAATGCATTTATTGAAGTCGAACGGTGGGACAATAACAAAATTACTGGAATATTATCAACAAAATTGCAATTGGTCAAAGAATATCAATTTGGACAAAGGTTAATTGTATCAGAAGATAATGTTATAGATTGGACTATAACTTCTCCTGATGGCAAGGAAGAAGGAAATTTCATAGGAAAGTTTCTTGATTCATATTATGAAAAACAAGATTCTCAATAAAGATAAATAATATTGGTGAATAAAAACTGTCTAACCACCGCTCCACCTGAAAGGATACCTTGCAGGTGAGCTTTGACGTTAGGCGAACGTAGTATACATTGTTTAAGATGATAAACTTACTGGAGAATATATAAATGAGTGATCCAAAGGAAAAAGGTTACCTAAAGAAGAGAGTTAATGCTTTCATAATAGCAAATGCAATTGTATGGGGTGCTGTTATGATTGCTACTTCTCTGGTGCTTCGTGGGACAGGTTATATGGACAGGTTAATTCCAATTCTTGGTGGAGGTGCCGGCGTAAGCGTAGTAATTCTTAGTGGCAGCCTTTTACGAAGAAAATAAAGCCTTCTAATAACCCTTCATAATGCTTCACAATGTATATATTAGTAAAGTTCAGATTTGCATGTAATTGCGTTCCCATCCGGCAGTTGCCTGATGTGAACGAGGATAATTATGTCTTTCTGCCTGCCAATCCGAAGTTATTTTTTACGTAGGCTGGATGACGGTCTTACAAAGACATTCGACGACGTGTCCCGTCGTAGCCTCCACCCTCCGTCCGGCAACTGCCGGACTGCGGAGGACGGGTTGGCGAAGACGGAAGAATCTATGAAAGAATGAGACCCTTCCGTCAGGTGCCGGACACAGTCGAGGGTTTGAAAGATTAGAGTCTCTCAGGGA
>DAOVQH010000284.1 GCA_030628755.1 Candidatus Cloacimonadota bacterium
TCCAAAACAGGGAATCTGACGGTAGATTATTTAAAAAAATACATGAACTGGAAAACGTGGATATTCTGGGCAATTGCCGCTGGTTCTATAGCAGTGGTTGCCATCCTGATA
This sequence comes from Candidatus Cloacimonadota bacterium, assembly GCA_030628755.1. Taxonomy (GTDB): domain Bacteria; phylum Cloacimonadota; class Cloacimonadia; order Cloacimonadales; family TCS61; genus JACNIV01. Next base: position 112 of record DAOVQH010000284.1, read on the forward strand.
GCAATTGGAAAAGCCATAGAAAGTTATTTATATTATTGGTGCACAGTAGAAGATTTTGCTTATAGTAAATTACCACATTTTGCAGCGATCATCGGTGCACTGTTTTCTGTAATTTATATGTTCTGGTATGAAACAGTGCTGAAAGCCATATTTGTAACAAAATTCTGGTGGATACCCAGTGGTAATAGTTGGATAGACTGGTATTTGTGGTCTGCTTCCCTGCTGGGGATTTTGGGAGTATTATTTTTCTGGATAAAACATCTATATCACTATCGAATTCGGGGATTGATTGTAATTTTTTACTATACCCTCACTGCAATCGTAGCTTTTTTTGCAGGCATTTACCTGGGTATCGTAGTTTTGGTAGTTGCCATTGTTCTACTTGTACTTTATGTAGGAGGATCGCTATTGAAAGAAGTGGGACAAGCATCCCATGTGGGTGGAAGAAAAATTTCTGTCAGAGACAGAGAACAAGCAGAATCTGATTCATACTGGAGCGCTAAACGTGAAAGAGAATTTTGGGAAAAACAGAAATCAAATAAAGATAGTTAACTATTCTAACATATTTGTTTCATCTATTTGGAAAGCTTCTGCTATGAAATTGGTAAATTTATAGCTTATTTACAATAGGTTGATAAATTTATTGTTGGAGTACCAAAAGATCAGATGAATTTAGGGATAGACTAAATTCGTGGTTTCAAAACAGGATTTAGGTTTCTAAGTTTTCAAGCAGTAGGAATCCAATTTCAATATCTGGCGAGGAGATAAATTTAAAACAGGTGAAGAATTGGAAGAGTAGCTTAACTATTTTGTGAATCCTATAAAAGAAGGATCAGCCCAAGAAAATATGCATTACGAACTTCTTTTAAAATCCGGGATAGATTTGAATTATAAAATTGAACAAAAAGACGATTATCATCTACAAAAAAGTTAGCTCAACTTGGCATTATTCGTTCAATAAATTGTACAAATGACATCAGCAGGTATCTTTGCAAAGAAATGTATAATATGGAACTTGTTGAATCAAGAAAGCCAGTTGGATATGATGGTATAATTGGTTCATCTAAAGTAAAAGTCAAATTTAATAACTGCCTAAAAATAACTACTGTCTGAAGCAAATTCAAGATTTAAAAACGATACTTTGTTAGGTAAATGCAATTGGTTTCCAAAACACAATAAAGGTAGTGCTAAAGAAATTCCTCCTAAAGTTGTTGATAAGGGTTGTGAATATTTTGAATCAAAGTGATTTTGAAACATTAAGTTTTGAACTTATTAATCCAATTTACAAGTAAATAACTTTTCGATATTTCTTTGTTTTATCAGTGTCTATCAGTGACTAATTATTTATTTTTTTCGGACTCAGGAATTGATCAACGTTTTCATTTCATAAACAGCTTCTGCCAGTCCGGTAAAAACAGCTCTGGAAATGATACTATGCCCAATATTATATTCCTCAAAGATATCCATTTCTACCAGTTTCTGTGTGTTATGATAATTCAAGCCATGTCCTGCAACAACTCTCATTTTACTTTTTTTAACCAGTTTTGCAGCCTGGAAAATTCTTTCCAATTCTTTATCTATTTCATTTTGTTTCTTTAAATTTGCATATCTGCCGGTATGAATCTCGACCGCATTAGCACCGATTTTTTTAGCGAACTCTATCATCTCGAGATCAGGCTCAATAAATACACTGACTTCGATACCAGCTTTTTTTAATTCTCTGATAACTGATTTATGATTCTCATTTAATTTGAGACCACCTTCAGTGGTTAATTCTTCCCTTTTTTCAGGAACAAGTGTGACTGTATCCGGTTTTATTTCTTTTGCTATTTTTACCATTTCCGGGGTAGCTGCCATTTCAAGGTTCAGTTTTGTTCGAACTGTTTCTCGAAGGATTTTTAAATCCCTGTATTGAATATGTCTTCTATCTTCCCTTAAATGTACTGTTATCTGGTCAGCACCGTTCTGTTCGGCAATAGCAGCAGCTTTTACCGGTTCGGGTTCTATTCCCAATCTTGCTTGACGCAAAGTAGCTACATGATCTATATTAACACCCAGATCTGCCATTTTTACTCCTATTTATTTTTGGAATTGTTAAATTTAAAGGTGTTCTACACTGATTACAATATCCGCTTTACTTCTTAATTCTTTGATATGACGAATAAGTTTAAGCTCCGAATCGATTCGCTGAAGTCTTTTTTTAAGAGCATCCTTTACTTCATCAAAATCTGCATACTTGCTTTCTTTATAGTCTGTTATCATGATTATATGGTATCCGAATTCAGTTTTTACAGGTTTACTTATTTCATTAATTCCAAGGTTAAAAGCAACATCTTCAAATTCTCTAACCATTTTTCCCCGGGTAAAATATCCGAGGTCGCCATACTGACAGCTACTCGGACAGTCGGACCATTCTGAAGCAATTCTGATAAAATCTTCAGAGCATTTAATTGATTCTCTTATCTCTCTGATTGTTTTCAGATTTTCCTCAGAATCTCCTTTAACCAGTATATGAGAGGCTTTTACCATCTCCTGAGTTAGAAATGATTCTTTATTTTCTAGGTACATTTCATTTAATTTTTCTGAAGAGATGTCACAGGTCGGTTGAAAATTACTGCTAACATATTTTTTTATAAGAAGTTCATTACGGATTTTTTCTTTAATGGTTTCATGACAGAGGTTGTTCCTATTAAGCATTTCCTTGAATTCATTCTCTGAGTTATAGTTCAACATAAAATCTACAAACTCGTTTTCGATATCATCAACAGGAATTCCTATATCAGACTGTTTCGCTTCCTGGAGTAGTAGATATCCGTCAATGAGTTGTTCGATAGCTCTTTCTTTGGCTTTGTGGGTTGGTTGTTCCAGGTGAAGTTTTAAAAGGACCTGCTCTAATTCTGCTTTGTATTCGTTAAAAGTTATTTCGTAATCATTAACTGTCGCAACTATCATTCATTCCCCTGATAATTCATATTTTGAAATTTGATGATTTCTTTCAAGATATTTGAAAAGTTAATATTATTTGCTTGTAATGTCAAATCAAAATCTATTTTCCTGAACCAGGTGAATTGTCTTTTTGCGTAATTTCGGGTGTGTTTTTTGATTTCTTCGACACATTCCTCCAATTTCTTTTCATCAGAAAAATAGGGAAATAACTCCTTATAACCAACAGTGTTCATACCTGGATCATCTCTATTATAACCCATTTCCAGAAGGGTCTTCATCTCCTTAACCAAACCGAGTTCTATCATCTTATCTACCCGTTTATTGATGCGTTCATAGAGTACAGTTCTATCATCAGTCACAAAGATATTATATGATTGTATATTTTTTTTCTTAGGAATTTGTTCGTTCCA
>DAOVQH010000177.1 GCA_030628755.1 Candidatus Cloacimonadota bacterium
AGAGTGTCATGCATTTTTAGCAACTATAAATGACGATGCAGAACTAAGAAAAAAAACAGCTGAAGAATGGTCAAAAATGTACAGTGCCGCTCTAAAGCCTGAAGATATTTTCTGTGATGGATGTTTAACTACAACAGGAAGGGTTTTTCGTCATTGTAAAGTTTGTCCGATAAGAAAATGCTGTAGAGAAAAGAACATTTCAAACTGCGCATATTGCAATGATTATCTCTGCGAAAAGATAACAGAATTTTTTGGTTTCGTTCCTGATGCAAAGAAAGTGCTGGATGAAATAAGACAGAATAAATAGAAAAAATAACTTCAGTAGTTTTTATTACTCATTCTTTCCTGTGAGTTCTTCTTTTTCTTTTTTCAACTCTTCTGCATAAGCAAACATTTCTTCCAGTGTAGCATAATTTTCAAATATTTCCAGCGTCTTTTGAAGTTGAGTATCTTCCTTAATTGCAATTTTATACAGCTCAACCGCTCCTAATTTTCTACCAACAATATTGCAGGTTAATTCATTTTGAATCCAATTATATGTACTATCGACTTCAGCCTGTTCAAATTCAATACCTTCTTTTTTTACATAGTCGAGAAAATCCTGAATGAGTTTATAGGTTGTAATGAAATCTTTCTCTATTTCGCTTTCATGCTTAACCATATAATCCACAGAATAGTTGAAGAAAACATTTTTCCTGCGAAGTTCAACTCCCAATTTTGTAAGCCTGGATTGTTCGATCTCTATATCTGGAGTTATGCCGCCACCACCGTAAACTACTCTTCCTTTTGATGTATAGAAAATATTTTTTAGATTTTCCTCTTCTGCTTCATCTTCCATTTCTTCTATTTCTTCCCTGGAAATTTCTCCATTCTGAACTCGCTTATCTTTAAGAAGTTTATCATTGAGTTCCTTATGAATGCATCTTCCTGAATTAATGTAGTATTTTGCAGTGGTCACTTTAATTCCATTCCCATTAGAAAGAGGGAACAATCTTTGAACTGATCCTTTTCCAAAAGATGTTTTACCAACCACGAGTCCCCTATCCCAATCCTGCAAAGAACCAGCAAAAATTTCAGCTGCACTGGCAGAACCAGCATTAATAAGGGCAACAATAGGGTATCCTGAGCGCATTCTATTATACTTGGTAAAATATTCTAAATTCGTCTGTTTCGTTCTTCCCTTTGTGAAAACCACACGCTTATTTTTCCCAACAAATTCATTTACAGTATTGATAGCCTCGTTTAAAAGCCCACCTGGATTGAAGCGGAGATCAATAAGAAGTCCACGAATTCCTTCAGCTTCGAGTTCATCAAGTTTTTCTCTTAATTCCTTGGTTGTATTAGCATTAAATTGGCGAACTCTAATATATCCAATTCCATCCTTCAAGATAAATGCATAAGGAATGCTTTTGACCTTAATTATATCACGAATTATCTCAAAATTAAGTTCACCTTCAACTCCAGGTCTCAGAATCGTAATAACAACTTTCGTTCCAGGTTCACCCCGCATAAGTTTTATGGATTTATTAGTTGAAAGACCTACAATGCTTTCACCATCTACTTTAACTATCTTATCACCAGAAAGAATTCCCATTCGGTAAGCCGGGGTCCCTTCAATGGGTGAAACTACCGTTATATAATCACCCTTTTTATCAATCGAAATACCCAAACCACCGAATTCACCCTTTGTGTCTGTACTGAATCTTTCGAATTCATCAGGAGTAAAATAGACTGTATGGGGGTCGGTTTCTTTAAGCATTCCATCGATTGCAGATTCTATCAATGTGCCGATGTCTAATTCATCCACGTAATTTTCACGAACTTTAAAGAGGACTTCATTAAATAATTTGAGTTTTTTATAAACGTTGGTCTGGTTGGAATCTTTTGCATTAATATTTACAGAATGAAATAAAAGAATACCTATTATAATCCATCCCAGAACACTTATTGAAATAATTATCTTACTCGTTCTATTTAGTTTCATTTTTTACCTTCCTAATTTTTTCCTCAAACTTCTTCACTATTTCTTTATGAATTTTTTCTACACTATCTCTTCCGTCAATAATAATATAACGATTTTTTTCAATCTTAGCAATTTCAAAGAAACCTTTTCTCACTTTTTTATGAAACTCCAGGGATTCCTTCTCCAGTCTATCTGCATTTTTATAAGAAATCCTTGATAAACCCTCCTCAGCTGGAAGGTCTACCAGAAAAGTGATATCTGGTTTCAAGCCAAAAGTTGCGAATTTGGTTATGCTGTCAATAAGCTTTCTTTCAATTCTCCTGGCTGCTCCTTGATAAGCTAATGTAGAGTCATAATATCTATCTGAAATAACTATTTTTCCCTGCTCCAGGGCAGGAATAATCCATTCACCTGTATGTTGACTGCGACTTGCCATATAAAGTAAAACTTCGGTTTCCGGTAACATTTCGTTATTCTTTGTACTTAGAAGAATCTCGCGTATCTGCTCAGAGATCTTTGGTCCACCTGGTTCTCTTGTAAGAAATACAACTTTACCCTGATTCCTCAGATATTCAGCAAGAAGCTTTGCCTGAGTGGATTTGCCACATCCCTCAATTCCTTCAAAAGTAATAAATAAACCTTTCATTAAAATTCCTTCATTTTTCTGATTAATAAGTCTGACTTACAAATTCAATTTCATCATTACTGCATTCTCTACAGGATTATTATAATAATTTACTTGTATTCCAATTTGTTCAAATCCAAATTTTTCATAAAGCTTAATAGCAGGATGATTGGATTCACGGACTTCGAGAAAAAATTTAAAACACTTTTCTTCTAATAATTTATTGATTATATATTTTATCAATTTCTCACCAAATCCACATCTTTGAAATTCTTTTTTTACAGCAAGGTTAGTAATACTTAATTCACCAAATAACTTCAAGCCGCAAACATATCCTATTATTTGCTCATTGTTTTTATTCACAAGAACATAAGCATATTGACTCTTTATTTCTTTGAAAAACATATATTCTGACCAAGGTGCTGTAAAAAGTTCCTTTTCCATCTTCATAATTTCAGGAAGATCCTCCAGAGTCATTTTTCTAATTTCTGTTCCCATCAATAATAAAGTTTTTGTCCCGGTATTATTATAACAATCCCATTTCTATTTTTCAAGTTATTCAGAGAAATTATCCTGTTTTGAGAAACCCCAAGTCTCCGAGCTATTGTTCCTACTGTGTCACCTTTTTTCACGACGTAATATTTCCCTGTACTTGAACCTGATGAAGAGCCATACAGCCTTAACTTCTGACCCGGATAAATAATATTCGATCTCAGGTTATTAAGGCTTTTAATCCGGGCAACAGTTGTTTTGTACTTTCTGGCAATATCATAAAGTGTATCACCTTTTTTAACAATATGATGAGTGAAAAAGCCAGCGTTCTTCTTGAGGAATTGTTTTTCAATTCTAGCTAAATTTTCATAGTTGATATTATTTCCCTTTGGAATCAGGATAAAATATTCTCCGGGTGGAACTACTACATTATTTATTGCAGAGTATTTTTTCCGATTACGTTTGTAGATCTTGATCCAGGGATTTAATTCCAGGACCTTTCCAATAGAAGTACCCTGAGCTTTTGTCCAGTTATCTATCTTATAATGACCCTTTAATTTTATTTTAACTTGGTGTGCATCAGTCAGTATAGATTCAAACCTTTCAAATTTCTTTCCGAAAATAGCTTCTTCATTTTCAAATATCATCTTGATCGCTGCAGCTCGCCATACATACTGATGAGTTTCGTCCACTCTCATCAAAATGTCAAAAAAATCATAGGTTTCCTGCTGACGAATAACCCTGGCAATACTACCAGCCCCAGCATTGAAAGCACTCATAGCCAGAAGCCAGTCTTCTGCTCCCCTATCTGCAAGATAATTGTAACTGTTCAGTAAATATTTTGCTGCTGCTTCTGTGGAAAGAAAAACATTTCTGCGCTCATCTATGAATGAGTTCATTCTCATTCCGAAACCTTTTGCTGTTTTTGGCATAAATTGCCAGATTCCCACAGCTCCAACACGTGAGCCAGCCATCGGGCTAAGACGACTCTCCGCTATAGCTAAATATTTTGTATCTGAGGGAATATCATACTTTACAAAAATTGAATCAAACAAAGTAAAGTATTTCCCACTTCGTGGAATAAATTTATGGACAACTCGCAATTCCTGTTTATATATTTTTTCAAAATTACTGTAAATCCTCTCATTTTTTAGATTGAATGTTCTCCCAGCAAAAATAATGGAATCGGGAATTTGAAAATCCGGGTTAACAGCAACTCTGCTATTCGCTATCTCAAGTGATTGAGTCAAAGAATCAACCGTAAAATTCAACTCCTCAATAATAGAATATAAAGAATCAATTTCAACATTTCTGTAGATTATAACTTGACTTAAAGAATCTTCGTTTGTAATTATATTTGAATCTTTTTTAACTTCTTCGATATTTGTTCTTTTACTCAATTCTTTATTAAAAGAACATCCAACAAAGATAAAAAAAATTGAAATCAAAAGTGTCAGGAAAATTCTCATTTATTGTGTCTCCAAATTTCTATCTTTATAAACTTCATCATAGTAATTCATATATTCACCCGAATGAATATTCTCCACCCAGTCAGTATGAGATTTATACCACATAATAGTCTGTGCGAGCCCGTCTTCAAACTCGATTGCAGGTTTCCAGCCAAATTCATTCTTTATTTTTGATGAATCCATCGAGTAGCGGAAATCATGACCTTTACGGTCCAATACGAAACTAATTAAGCTCCTGGAACAATTCATTTTATCGAGAATGTATTCAACCAGGCTCAGATTTTCCCACTCGTTATTTGCTCCGACATTGTATATTTCCCCTGATTTGCCTTTATGCAACACAAGATCGATTGCTCTACAATGATCCTCTACATGTATCCAGTCACGGATATTCTTTCCATCACCATATACAGGAAGTTCTTTGTTGTTCAAAGCATTATAAATCATAACAGGAATGAATTTTTCCGGGAATTGATAGGGACCGAAATTATTGCAGCTTCTTATGATATTAACTCTTTGTCCATAGGTCTGATGGGCAACTCTGATCAATAGATCTGCTGCAGCTTTACTCGCTGCATAAGGATTATTCGGAGCTAAATGGGCTTCCTCAGTTACTGATTTATTTTTTTCAATCGAACCGTAAACTTCATCAGTAGAGATAAGAATGAATTTTTTAACCTTATGTTCCCTGGAATAATTCAAAAGAATCTGTGTTCCAAGAATATTGGTTTGAAGAAATATATCAGGATTAATAATACTTCTATCAACATGTGACTCTGCTGCAAAATGCACAACAAAATCCGGATTGAATTGTTCAAATACATTCTTAACATCTTTTTTATCAGCAACATTACCTTTCACAAATACATAGTTGGGGTTTTCCTCAATAAAAATTAAATTATTCAAATTACCTGCATATGTTAGTTTATCGAAGTTGATAATTTTGTAATCTGGATATTTGTTTATTAAGTAAGTGATAAAATTTGAACCAATGAAACCTGCTCCACCAGTTACCAGCACAATCTTTGCACTATCATTTGAATTATCGGGATCAAAAAATTTAAATGTATCTTTTTTTTCGTTCTTTTTCATAGGAATTTTCCTCTATTTAATAAAAATCAACAACAGATAAAATACCGGAGCCGCTACCAGCAAGCTGTCAAACCTGTCCAATACACCTCCATGACCGGGAAGAATTG
>DAOVQH010000236.1 GCA_030628755.1 Candidatus Cloacimonadota bacterium
CAAATGTAATATTCTGTGAGAAGAGAAGGCAGGTGGAGAAAATGAAAATCAGTAGAATTGTTTTTTTCATTTGAACTCCATACCAAAAATTCATATTTTTAAAAATGTTATAGGCTTTGCTTTGTCAATAAAAATAAATTGATAATAATCTTATAAAGTATGAATGAAAGAGACTGTTTTTAAAATTTATTTAATTAAAAGAATTATTTATGTTTTTACTCTAAAAAGGTTGTAATTAGAAATATGTTAGGAAATTTTTCAAATATTTGGAAACAGATCCCAGTTAAATGAATAAGGATTTAACGGGACAAGTGAATCGGTTAAAAGTTACTATCTTCTTATTAACCACCAACTGTTTACTCCGGCTCAGACGGATAAGTTGGTGGTTAATGAAACGAAAAAAAGCATTAACCGTTTCAACAGTTTTTAATCTTTTTTTACCTCGAGTCTACTTCACTTCGTTCTTTTCAACTCGAAAGTTAAACGTCGAGTTGTGATTTAGATCATAGGAGAGAATTACGAACTATATGATCAGATAAATTATAACAAAGAAACATACTAAAGCTCCAATCTGTATTAAGTAATCAAACCATCTCAGTTTTAATTTATAAATATAGGTTCTTTCAGTATACAATCGGAACGCTCGTAATTCCAATGAAATCGAGCGATAACGAACCTCTGCAATAGCTTTTGCAACAACGGGAAATATTAATGACATGTATGCTTTTGTTCGTTTTCGCACTGGTAGTTTTCCCAGATCAATTCCACGAAGCTGCAGAGCTTCCCTGCTGCGTTTGAATTGATTGGTGAAAATCGGGATAAAGTGAATAACCGAAGAAACCAGGAAAGATATTTCATACGGGAATTTCCATGCTCGGAAAGCCAGAAGATAATCATAAAACGGGATATCAAAAAGCAGACCGGCTATTAGAATGATAAGGAAAAAGCGCAATGATGATGCAACACCATAATTTAATCCTACACTTGTAATTTTAATGATCCCATATTCCCATAAGATGTTACCTTCGTGTCGGAAAAGTATCTGAAAAATCATTAATGTAAGTACAATCTTTGCTAAGTTTTTCAGGCGATGAAGCAGGCGATAAAATTTCTTTTTTGAAGGTTGTATTAAAAGTAAAAGAATCAGTGAAAATACGATTAATACAAGCTGCGTAAGGATATCCTGATAAATCACAGAAAGTGACGTTATCATAATTACAAGGATTAATATCGTTCTTAAATTCAACTTCATTGTACAATTATTATTTTCTTATTTTCAATATGCAGCCTGCTATCTACTAATGATTTAAATTTCTCGATTCTTTGAGAGACGATCAATGCTCCGAATCCCTCTCTTTTCCGTTGAGCTACAATCTCAATGAATTTATTTACAGATTTTTCATCCAGATTAGTTGTCGGTTCATCCAAAATCCAGTATTTATCATAGCTAAGCAGCATAGCTGAAAGACCGATCCTTTTAATTTCTCCGCTGCTTAGTTCCCAAACAGGTTTGTTTTTTATCGATTGCAGTTCAAATCTTGATAAAGCTTTATCGCGAAGTTTTTTAATTTCTTTGGTTTCTAAGCTTGAGAACTTATTCTGCCAGATGGACAGGTCTTCATCAGCAGTTGAAGCTACTACATTAGCCAGAGGTTCTTGCTTGATGAACACAATATTTTTTGCAATTTCGCTGATAGAGAGATTGTTTATGTCAGATTCCTTCAAAAGAATAGAGCCTTTAAAACCTTTCTGAAGTCCGGAAAGCAATCGACAGAATGTAGTTTTACCGGAGCCGTTAGCTCCGCTTAACAGGGTTATTTTATTAGACTCAAGTTCGAGATTGGTGTTTCTAAAAATCTGTTTGCTTTTTTTATAGGAAAAAGAAAGATCATGTATTTTATAGATAGTCATTTTAATTTATCCAGATCAATAAATAGATTAGCCATTTCAAAAAGGTCTTTTGTATGATCTACAATAAATATTATTTTGCTGTGCTGTGATAAATTGGAGATTAAATTTTTTGTAAGCTCAGTATTTTCTTTGGAAATTCCTGCTGCTGGTTCATCGAGCAAATATACCTGTGGTGATAAAGTTAAGATAGAAGCCAGGGTCACTAACTTTTTTTGTCCGAAAGAAAGGGATGCTGTTTCTTCATGTTTTAGATCTTCAATACCCAGTTGTGATAAAGCAGATGAAATTCTTTCCTTTATCTTTTCAGGAATTATTTTCAAATTCTCCGGAGCAAAAGCAAGTTCCTGTTCCACGATAGGGAAGAAGAGCTGGTTTTCCGGCTCTTGCATTAACAAGCTGGTATGAGGTGCTGTTTCGGGAAGTGAAAGAGATGAAATGTCTTGATCGTTGATTGTTATTTTTCCTTCAAACTCACCGGGAATGTTTTTCGGGATAACTCCACAGAGGATATTCAAAAGAGTTGTTTTACCACTTCCGCTGGAGCCTTTTACATAAATAATATCTCCGTTTTTAACTTCAAAGGAAAAATTTTTAATCAGCCAGGGTTGTTCCGGGTTATAACGGAAAGAGAGGTTTTCTATTTGCAGCATTATTCCAAATCGATCTGCTTAATATACTTAATCCAGCGCTGACCAAATTCATCGGAAGGAATGACCAGGCGGAGAAACTGTCCTTCATTTTCATCCAGTGAAACCAAGTAATATGTTTCGGAAGGTTGTTTTTTCAGCTTGATGCTTGCACCATCGCTGGAATGGAAAATCATCCATGAATACTCGTCACTTTGTATATGGAAGTAATTGAAAATGTCGTCTAATTTATACCCGGTAAATTCATCACCTCGATTTGTGGTAAAACTTTCAGGGTTGAGTTTATTAAGGTTATCATAACTAAGTATAAAATGCTTTTTACTAAAAGTAATTTTTATTCCTCCATTAGTTACCGTATCTCGATGCCAGATCAATAAAGTAATAACCAGGACAACAATTAGAATTATAAGGAACCAGATGATCTTTTTCATAAACTTCTCCATTCTTTTTTTATAATGAGTTCTGCAAAATACTATTTACTTGTCATTCCGCACTTGATGCGGAATCTAAAATCCTCTATTTGATTGGATTCCCGTTTTCACCCGTCTGCCCGTCTTGGCTCGGCAAGTCATCCCATTTATCTGGAAACCTAAATGTGCCAAGCCGAGACAGAGGCGCCGAGACCGACGGGAATGACAAATAAAGTAATACACTCTATTTTGCAGAACTCATATGATATTATAAGAAGTTAGTTTTACATAAATTGAATAAGACAATATCCCTCCAATAATACCTGAAATGGTTGCAGCAACCAATGAAATAAAAAGCGGAATTAGAGCCAGCCGCATAACCAGTATTGTTACCACAATCGCACCTGTTATATTGGCAAGGGTACACATCCATACAAGTGAATAAATTGTGTCTTTTTTTCTAAAGAAAATCGAAGTAACCTCGACAACTATTCCCGGTAAGGTATAACTGATAAGCGAGACAGCACCATGACTTCCAAAGAAACCGATTGAGAGCATAACTATAGATTGTGTTAAACCAACAAGAAAGCCTGCTCCCGGTTTCTTAACAATAGCAACAGCTAATGCCAACCACATCATATACAATCCACCGGCAAGAGAGCCACCGGGGATCATGAGTGGTGCGGAAATGAGATGAATTAAAGGCGTAACAATCGGTTTGATAGCTAAACCTAATGCACTTAAAATAGCTATATATAGCAAATCTTGTGAGGAGTACTTGGAGAGCCATTTCATTAAAAAAGAAACCTCCTAAACTGATTTAGAAGGCAAGAGTAAATTTTTTATCTCGCCTTTCCAAACATGGGAGGCATATCCGTTTCCAGATATACCCTGTCGGCAATGTATCATGTCCGGCAGGTGCCGGATTTAGAAGACATTGCTCGGCGTCAGAATTTAGATAGAATTGATGGGTTTTTGTGTCAAGAAAAAGGAAACCTAAAAAAAGAAATGCGTATCAAAGCTGGCCCGATGAAACGAAAGGGTTTCATAGGCTAAAGGGCTTTGATACGAGAGATATACTTCGAAAGAGACCTTTGTGAAACTTGACACAAGTCAAAAGATCTTGTGTTAAGTTGAACTGTTTTCAACTTATGTCATCTGACCACTCTTGAGTGGTTCAGATAACTCAAGTTTCAGTTACTCCGAAAGAGATCTTTTAATGTATTGTAGCTGAGCTACAAAAGTATATGCGTCACATAGCTGGAGCTATGTGACGAGCACGATAATCTATAAACCAAAATTAAGTGTAATTCCCAATAGAACGATGAATTCACTGAAATCAATTACTTTAATGTTGTTTTTTTCCTTTTGAGCATACAGGTACTTACTGATGCCGTAAAAGCCTATCTTCCAGAA
>DAOVQH010000067.1 GCA_030628755.1 Candidatus Cloacimonadota bacterium
GTACGAGAGAATAGTTCTGGCGTTGAACCAGTTCATAACCGTACGCTACAGCAGTCTGGAAGGTTTTCAATCCGCCATACACCGGCTGATCTGATTCACTCTTGAAGATTCCCAGATATTGATGCCGATTTTTCCGACCATCAAGAAGAACATCAATAGAGTGATAAACTCCTGGATAATCAAACAAAAGCGGTTCATCGAATGAATGGCGCGTATAAAGCCCGACAAACAATACATTATCGCTCATAACTACCAGACCGATGCTGGGGGAGCAGATATTCTGCGAATCTAAAGATAGAAAGTCATACTTCATTAACGGAATAAAATGAACTCCGTCTTTTTCTTGTTCATTTTGGGCAACTAGGGGCATCGTTAATGTAAATATTATTATTAACGATATTAATAAATCCTTTCTCATAATTATTCCTCCTTTTTTAAATTATGATATTTTTTATTCCTGTTTTGATATTGTTCAATCCAGACAGAGTGATTGACCAACTCAAATTCTTTTAATTCATTCTTCAGCAGTTCTCCCAATGAAAATGGAGTTGTTTCTTTAAAACCTAAATTTTTGATTTTCAAATCGTGATGCAGATGAATGCTGAAATCTGTTTCCAAATCCACATGCTTATAAATTTTAATGGATTGCACTTTAATGTCTTTTTTTACTTGCTTCATCCATCCGGTAAGATATTGTTCCAATAAACTATGATTCTCTTGTGATGTTCTTAATTCTATTACTTCCAAATATTTCATTTTCTCTATTCCTTTTTCCCATTATGTTTTCAATTCATTTATAGCAGGAAGCGTGCCAAACAAATATCTCCTTAAAAATCAATAAGTTACAAAAATCGCAAAAAACATTATTACCAAATAAGATAATTTGAATTGACATATATGGTAATTTTGAAATTTTTTACCATATCCGGTAAATGGAAAAGTTTTACTCAAAAAGATAAGGATTTTTTTATGGATAAAAATGAATTTTTCAGACAAGCAACATTACAAATATGCTGCGACCTTGATATTGAAAAAGCATTGTTTTCAACTTTGATATTTTTACGACAAATAATGCCTGTTGACTGGATGTCTCTTCAGTTTTATGAGAAAGATCTGAAAGCTATGCGCACTATTGCGATAGCAACATTAAAAGAAGCGAAATCTGTTAACTTGCTAACATCACTTTCTACGGAAACACAACAGCAAATAGAACGAAGGATTAGCTTAAAATCAAGAAATATAATGTGCCACAAAGTTAATCATAAAACGGAAAAGTTGTATAAGAACTGGTTTCATTTTCATGGAATCAAGGCAACATCATTTATGGTGTTAGCTCTTGAATCGAATGATGGATACATTGGCTCAGTGGGACTCGTGTCCCAAAGTGAAAATTTATTTCATCAGAAACACTTTAACTTGATATGTTTGTTGAAAGAACCTTTTATGATTGCCATGTCGAATGCGCTCAGGTATCGAGAGATTGCAAAGTTAAAAGACCTTCTAAAAGATGATAATAAATATTTATATAAAGAGATCAGACAGCTTATAGGTGACGATATAATAGGTGCGAATTTTGGTTTGAAAGATGTTATGGAAAAAGTTCGTAAAGTATCAGCTTTGGATAGTCCTGTATTATTATTGGGAGAAACAGGAGTTGGAAAAGATGTTATTGCAAATGCCATTCATAATTCATCCTTACGAAATAATGGTCCTTTTATCAAAGTAAATTGTGGAGCTATACCGGAAACACTTATTGACAGCGAATTATTTGGTTATGAGAAAGGAGCTTTTACAGGAGCAATTAAAACAAACAGGGGACGGTTTGAACGAGCAAATAACGGAACAATTTTTCTTGATGAAATCGGGGATTTGCCACTTCAATCACAGGTTCGTTTACTTAGAGTTCTGCAAGATAGAGATATTGAACGTTTAGGCGGTAACAAAACTATTAAACTGGATATCAGAATCATTGCTGCTACAAATCGTAATCTGGAAGAGATGATAAGAACAAATCAATTTCGCGAAGATTTGTGGTTCAGATTGAATGTCTTTCCTATCCAAATTTCACCGCTTCGTGAAAGAAAATCAGATATTCCTGCTTTGCTGCAATACTTCATATCCAAAAAAGTAAAAGAGTTAAAACTACCTAATATTCCCAAATTAACTCCGGGAGCTATTGATTCCTTAATTAATTATGATTGGCCAGGAAATGTGCGTGAACTGGAAAATATAGTTGAACGTGCATTAATACTTAATACTGATAACTTATCTTTTAATCATTTAAAACGGACAACAGAACAAAAAAACATAATTATATCAAATCAGGATGAAGTTTTGGAAACACTTGATGTTGTTACTTCACGTTATATTGAAAGAACATTAGCCATCACTAAAGGCAAAATTAATGGTAAGAACGGAGCAGCGGAAATGCTTGGAATTAATCCAAATACACTTAGAAATCGGATGAAGAAGTTAGGAATTGTTTATGGAAGGATAAGTAATAATAGATGAAATCATCGAGTATAATCTTTTTCTTGATTAATGATTGTGCATAACAAAAGCCTCCACATTCAGATTGAAAGAAGAGCAAGAAGAACGTGGCAGGCTCGGACATTAAACAACATTATAGGAGGTACGATGAAAAATATATTCTTAATTTTAATGATTTTTCCAGTATTTGTTTTTGCACAAGATCCTCCATCAATTTTATGGACCGAATTCTATGGTGGTGAATACTCCGATAGTTTTGATTGTGCTATTGAAACATCAGATGGTAGTTTATTAATGTGTGGTTATCAAAAACTTACACAAACCGGTTGTTATGATGTTTATCTGATTAAAACTGATACCGATGGGATTATTGAATGGGAGCATTGTTATCCTGGTTTTCAACATAATGAAGCAAAAAAAGTGATTGAAACATCTGATGGAGGTTATTTACTTTTAGTTGAAATTGATCACTTTGGAAGTACTCCGAATGAAACCTGGCTTATGAAAGTAGATTCAATTGGAAATGAGATATGGACACAAGAATATGTTGGATATGAAGATCCTGTAGATATTGTTGAAACAGATAACAATGAATTCATACTTATAGGCAATAGCACATACCCAACTCCACCGACAGCATTCTGGATATTAAGAGTTGATAGTAATGGAGAAATAATATGGTCTCAAGTTTATGAACCATACTTTATTCAATTGCCATTTCCGTTTGTGTGCTCTCTTATTAACAACAATAATGATAACAGCTTTTTATTTTCAGGATATTATTATTACAACCCTTTTTACCGCGCTTTTTTAATTAAGATCAATGATCTTGGTGAAATTGAATGGACATACACTCATGAAACTAACAACCATAATTTTTCAACCTGTAACATAATTCAGGATGAAGAAGAATTCATATTATGTACAAGTTTTGGAGGTAATATTTGGTTGGTCAGAATTGATGAAAATGGTGATCTTGTAAATTCAGTGTACATTGAAAGTGACTATAATCTCGAAGGTTTATCAGAATTTAGATTTAAACCCAATCACGGATTCATATTTCTTGGTTTTATCGATTATGCTAATAATAATGGTCAAGATTTTGTATTGATCCAGACTAGCGAAACTGGTGAAATAGAATGGCAAAATAATTATGATTTATCAACTTGGGATATGCCATTTTCGTTAATTATATCAGATTCTAATGATTTGTATGTCGCTGGAATTAATAGAGCTGATACTTTCTTGTTTTCTACAGATGGATTTTTATCAAAATTTCATCTAGAAAATAGTTCAATAAATAACGATCTAATTTCTTCGAATGATATCACTGATATAAACATTTTCCCAAATCCATTTAATCCGTCTACAAAAATAAAGATTAATCTCGCAGAATCTGGAAATATTGAATTAGCAATTTATAATATGAAAGGACAAAAAGTAAAAACACTCACTAACACTGGTTTCGACAAAGGCAATCACTCAATTATATGGAATGGTGTTGATGAATCTGGTAAACCTGTTAGTTCAGGTGTTTATTTCTACAAATTAAATGTTAATGGTAAGTCGAAAGCAGTGAAAAAGTGTTTGCTATTGAAATAAGGAGAAAAAAAACAGCCCTCCCGAACCCGGATGGGCTGATTTTTTATGATTAAGTCTTATTTTCCTCTGCGAAATCCCTTCCAGCCTTCATAGCTTTCAAGTTAGATTCTACAACCTTCTCCCCTTTTCTTCCAAAGATAAATTTGATACCTTCTTCCAGTTTTTCAAAAGGAATATCAAGAAAAAGTGAAGCAGCTCCAAGTACAACCATATTCATCGAACGTGGAGCATTTAAGTCTTTGGCAATCTGGTCAGCATCGAGAGCTACATGTTTTTTAAAGGACTCTATCTCGTCCATAATTTTGTCCATTTCCGGATAATTCGGGATGTTCACAAAAGGTTTTGTATTTGTTATGAACCATCCATCAGTAGAGAGATAGGGTTTATACCTGAGAGCTTCCATGGGCTCAACACTGATAATCATATCAGCTGCACCATGAGGAATAAGATCGGAATAAATTTCTTTGTCTGAGATCCTCAGGTGAGACTGAACATCTCCACCCCGCTGTGACATGCCATGAACTTCTGCCTGTTTCAAGTTCAAACCCGATTCGATAGCTGCATAACCGATAATTGTAGCAATGGATAGAATCCCCTGTCCACCAACTCCTGCAAGAATTATATCCTTTTTCATTTTTTACTCCTTTATTTTTTGACGCTGATTTACTCTGATTGGTTATGATTTACACGGTAATTACATGAATACACTTTTCTTTTAATTTCCATTTTATCCCCAAAATTCAGAAGTAAGCCAACTTCCATTTTAGTTGCTTTCAAATAGTTCACTAATTGAACTTCATGAATTGATAATAATTTCTTAATTGCTTTTATTTCGATAATAATTTTACTTTCTACTACGATATCTGCAATATATTCACCAATTAATTCTTCCTCAAAAAATATTTTTATTGGGAATTGAGATTGTACATTTAGAAACAATTTCTTCAATCTCAGAATAAGTGCATTTTCATATACTTTTTCCAGAAAACCTGAGCCAAGTTGATTGTAAACATAAAAGGCTTCTTTGATAATTTTCTCCGTAATATCTGAATATTTAAAATTATTACTTTTCATTTTTTCATAATTTATCATATCTGATCTGCGTTTATCTGCGTCTAACTCCTTTTCTTCTTCTTGAAAATATGAATACAAGGTCTTCTGGGAATGATCACCGAAACACCGTTGTAATCTAATTCTTCTTTTATCACTTTCACATTTTCTTCATGATTTTTACTAAGAGGAACGATAACTCTGATATGTTCCTTTTCAACCCCGATGCCAATACAGATATCTTCAATTCGTCCGGTTACCTGTGAATCCTGCATACCTGTCATAGCAGTTATTTCGTTATCTAAAATCATAAAAACAACATTAGATTTTGATATAACACCATCCAGAAGTGGAGTCATTCCTGAATGACCGAATGTGGAATCACCAATAACAGCTATTGAAGGAAATAGTCCTGCATCTGCAGCGCCAACAGCCATTGATATGGATGCACCCATATCAACGCAGGTATTTATTGCATTGTAAGGAGGTAAATATCCCAAAGTATAGCAACCAATATCAGAAAATACATATCCTGAACCGTATTTTTCTAAAGCTGCATTCAAAGCTTTGTATGTATCTATATGAGGACAACCCACACAAAGTGCTGGAGGTCGACCAACTACTACTTCAGGAACTTTTTGACTTGGAAGCTCAGGCATTCCCAAAGCCTTACGTACTAATTGCGGGTTCAACTCTCCATCACGAGGTAAACTGCCATCAAGTCTTCCCTTCACCCTCAAATTATTACCAAGATATCCTTTTAACATTTCTTCAACAAAAGGCATACCCTCTTCAAGTATCAACATTTCATCACATTCTGAAGTAATTTTTTCAATCTGCTTTTTTGGAAGCGGATACTGACCAATTTTCAGAATCGGATACTCGCATTTGCCCGCAGAATAATTCTCCATCAAATAATTGTATGCTAATCCACAGGCAATGATAACGAGCGATTTATCACTACCTTCAAAGTATTGGTTAAAAGTAGAATTCTCAGATTCGTGTACAAGATCATCCTGAATTGACAGCAAACGCTTATAATTAACACGAGCAAAAGCAGGTAAAAGCATAAATTGATTGGGATTTTCTGGAAAATGCAACTTGTTTTCTTTAAGAACTTCCAGACGATCAACACCAGCTCGAGAATGTGCTAACCTGGTTGTAATTCTTAATAATACCGGTAGATTATATTTTTCCGATATTTCAAAGGCCAACCTTGGCATAAGATAAGCTTCCTGCTGATTGGCAGGTTCCATGGCAGGCATTAAAGCAAATTTGGCATAAAATCTTGAATCCTGTTCATTCTGGGAGGAATGCATGGAAGGGTCATCTGCTACTGTAACAATAATACCACCATTTGCACCGGTAAGAGCAGAATTCATATAGGGATCTGCTGCAACATTTAATCCAACATGCTTCATTGTTACAATAGCCCGTTTACCAGCGTACGACATTCCCAGAGCTTCTTCCATTGCTGTCTTCTCATTTGTCGACCAGGTGCGGTGTACATTGCGTTCAATTGCTTCCGGATTGCGCTGAATGTATTCAATAATCTCAGTTGAGGGAGTTCCAGGATAACCAAAAGCACCGGATAATCCGGCATCCAGAGCACCTTGAGCAATAGCTTCATCACCCAAAAGTAGTAACTTCTTCATACTTAACTCCTTATCTATTTAAATCGTATTCTTTATTCAATAAAAATAAATTATGTAAATTCTTACAAGCTTTTTATTTGACACATAAAAAGTTATAATAAAAATTGAAATTTGCTGAATTGGCAATAGTAGGTAGTAAGTCCTTAAAGGATAAGGTTATGAAAAAGAATTTAAATTTCTTGGAAGAATTTGAAGAATATGCCATCCGAAACAGATTGCTTAAAAGCGGAGAAAAAATACTAGTCGGTTTCTCCGGGGGTTCAGATTCAACTGCATTACTATTGGCGCTATGGCATCTCAAATCAAAATATGGGTATTCACTGATAGCTGCACATGTGAATTACAATCTACGTGGAGAAGATTCCATCAAAGATGAAGAATTTGTTAAAGAATTCTGCTTTAAAAGAAACATTTCATTAGTAATTCATAATATAAAGATCGACACAAAATCTAATCTTGAAAATCAAGCTCGTGAAATTCGGTTCACATATTTTAATAAACTTATTAATTTATATAATGCTCAAAAAATTGCCCTTGGCCATAACAAGGAAGACCAGGCAGAAACCATAATCTACCGTATGTTCAGGGGATCAGGTTATACGGGTATGAAAGGAATCTCTCCCAAGAGTGGAACTCTTATTCATCCATTACTTTGTTTCTCACGAAATGAAATAACTGAATACCTTTCTCAGGAAGATATCCAATGGCGAGAAGACCTTTCCAATAAGGAGAGTACATTCACCAGAAATAAAATCAGAAATGAAATGCTTCCCTGGATAACGAAAAATCTCAATCCAAAAGTTATAAATAAGCTTTATAACGCATCAGAAATTTTCTCAGAAACCGATTATATTCTACATGAAATGGCAAAACGAAGGCTTCTCACAGCTCAAATCAAACATACAAAAAATGAATATCGTTTTTCCCTGAGTGTAATAAAAAAAACCCTGCCTGTCCTCCGATTCTATATCTATAAGGAAGTTTACAGTAGATTAAATAACAACGAGAAGGATTTTTACCATAATAACTATGAAGAGATTGAGGCAATATTAAATTCCGATGGCAGTAAACGCATAACCTTGCCGCACGATATTTATGTATTCAAAGAATACAACGAACTCATTTTTACAGATAAAGATTACAGCAAAGGATTCGATATAGAAAATAGCAAAGAAATAACTTCGTTAAGAAATAGACTCACCTTTGAAGATTGCCGGATTATTATGAAAAAACTAAAAAAACTCCCTCAAAAACGTTATCTTTATGAAGACAGATATACTGCTTATATCGATCTGGATAAAACTTCTTTTCCTCTTATTATACGCCATCGTCAGCCAGGTGACAAGTTCTCTCCTCTGGGAATGATACACACAAAAAAATTGAAAGATTTTTTCATTGACGAAAAAGTTCCAAAATTCGAGAGGGATAAGGTATTATTGTTCTGCGACAATGAAAAAATAATATGGGTTGCTGGACACAGAATTGATAATAGAGTTTCAACATCATCAGAGACAAAAAATATCCTGATGCTGAAAGTTGAAAAAATGGCAATTAAAAAAGCTCGAGCAGCTGAGAGAATTAAAAAAAGATAAAGAAATGAAAACCGATATTGCAGAAGTTTTACTCGATGAACAGACCATACAAAATAAGGTTATGGAGCTCGGTAAAAAAATATCTGAAGATTACAAAGACAAAAACCCGGTTATGGTTTGCATCCTGAAAGGAGGAGTGATATTTCTTACAAACCTTATCAAGAACATATCTATACCTCTGGAGTTGGATTTCATGTCGCTTTCAAGCTATGGAGATACTACAAAGTCATCCGGTGTTGTAAAAATAAAGAAAGATATTGATGTTGACATTACCGGAAGACATGTTATTATTATTGAAGACATTGTAGATAGTGGATTAACTCTAAAGTATATAAATGAATATTTCAAACGACATAAACCTGCTTCTGTGAAGATATGTGCCCTTTTAGATAAACCAGGAGCCCATAAAACCGATATTCATATTGACTATAAGGGATTTGATGTGGGAAATGAATTCGTGGTTGGTTACGGATTGGATTATGCTCAGAAATATCGCAATTTGCCGTATATTGGGATTTTAAAAAAGGAGATTTATTCTTAATGCAAAATAATCAAAATAGGAAAAAGCAAGATAATGATAAAAAGCAACGATTTCCGAGAATGAAGAAATCGCAAACAATAACATTCTGGATTGTTCTTTTACTTTTCATTATTGTTATGTTCCAGATGTCCAGAATGAATAGCAGGAAAGTAACACAGATAACTTATTCAGAATTTTTGGAAATGTTCAAACGTGGAGAAGTTCTCAAAGTCGGATTCAGTGAGAAGGATGTTACTATCACTGCTATTGATAATACAAAATATACTACTTATTTACCTTTTAGAGATCCTGAACTTGTAAAAGAGCTTACGGATGCAGGTGTCATTGTATATTCACATAAACCTTCGAAATTACTCACTATTCTTCTTTCATGGTTTCCGTTTATTATTTTCATTGGAATCTGGATCTTCCTGATGAAAGGAATGAGAGGAGGTGCGGGGCAAGCTTTCAGTTTTGGAAAAAGCAGGGCTAAACTTTCAGTTGGAGATAAGTCAAAAGTAAACTTCAATGATGTTGCTGGTGTTGACGAAGCTAAAGAGGAGCTTGAAGAGATTGTTGAATTTCTAAAAGCACCCAAAAAATTCCAGAGACTTGGAGGAAGAATTCCTCGTGGTGTTTTACTCCTCGGCAGACCTGGAACTGGTAAAACTTTACTGGCAAAAGCTGTAGCAGGTGAAGCACAGGTACCTTTTTATAGCATCAGCGGTTCTGATTTTGTAGAAATGTTTGTGGGAGTTGGAGCTTCACGTGTTCGCGATATGTTTGCTGTTGCCAAAAAAAATGCTCCCTGTATTGCCTTTATCGATGAGATCGATGCAGTGGGACGTCATCGTGGTTCCGGCTTGGGTGGAGGTCATGATGAACGTGAACAGACATTGAATCAGCTCCTTGTGGAAATGGATGGCTTTGATCCTAATGATTCTGTTATTATTATTGCTGCAACTAACAGACCGGATGTGTTAGATCCTGCTTTACTGCGTCCCGGCAGGTTTGACAGACAGGTAATAATAGATCTCCCAGACATCAAAGGAAGGGAAGCAATTCTAAAAGTCCATACGCGTAAGCTTCCTATTGCAAAAGAAATTCATTTTTCCATAATTGCTCGTGTAACTCCCGGTTTCAGTGGTGCAGATCTTGCGAACCTTGTGAATGAAGCAGCTCTACTTGCAGCAAGGAAAAATAAGAAAAAAATAGA
>DAOVQH010000294.1 GCA_030628755.1 Candidatus Cloacimonadota bacterium
CAGAATAGAAGTGATATTTTGATCGATTAAAAATGACCTCGATAACTCGCTCCTGTTGAGCAAACTCACTCGAAGTTGACATCTTTGATTACTTTTTTTGCCCATTTTTTCATAAAAATTTTGTTCCGTAACAGCCTGTCGGGTTTAATAGACATTTTTTATCAAACATATATTTTTCTTTGACATAAAATCAAATATAAAAACTTGCACCATATATTTTTTGAAATTTTTTAAGAAAGAGGAAAATATGGGATTAATAAAAGTAACGGTTCAAATTTCCAATCTATACAAAAATAAACCTTCTTATGAAGCTGATTTTTTAGTAGATACACGTGCAATAGACTGTTTAGCACCGGAAGATAAGTTGATTGAAGCTGGTATTGAAGTAAAAGGGAAAGCAGTATATGAATTATCTAATGGTGAGCCTGTAGAGTATAAATATGGTTTTGCTCTCGTCGAACTTATGGGTGAAGAGACTGTTGCTCATATTATCTTCGGACCAAAGGATTGTGAACCTATTTTGGGTGTGACAGCTTTGGAAAATATCGGTATAATTGTCGATCCTGTTACCAGGAAATTAAATAGACTGAGAGCTAAACCTCTTAAGAAAGTAACTTTGCTAAAATTCCCTCGAAGTAACTCTTATATGTAATTTTCGCAAAGCTCTACCGTTTGTTTGGAATAAAATATCAGTGATATTTTTAAACGACTTCGTCATTTTGCAATAACACGCCTGCCCCGTCAAATACAAAGTATTATTCGGGGGTTATTGCACTCCAAAACATATTGGCAATACAAATTCCCTTTTTAAGATTTATTAATCAAGTGAAATTCAATCATAAATTTTCGAATTTTTTATAAAGATAATTTACTTTAGATTCTACTTTTTTACTCAGCTTCGGTTCAATTATTTCAGCTATGGTCTCCGGTTCACTCTGGTTACCAAGCCCCACAGTCTGTGTGAAAACTGATGAAAAGCCCGATATTTTCCTAACCCCCTCTAGCTCCCCCTATTTAGGGGGAGAATCTATCTCCTTTTGCCGCAGGCAGTTCCCTTCCCCTTCGATAGGGGGAAGGGTTAGGGATGGGGGTCGTTATAACTTATAAGAAATCATTTTCACACACTCTGCCCAGCTTGGTAATTTATAGAAGAAAAAAATGCGTATCAAAGCAGGGACTTTGATACGAGAAATTTGTCCACGAAGGACACGAGTATGATGTCTCGTAACTTCTTTTATCGATCGACTTTATGTAAATCCTCATACACAGTTAAGTTAATACACCATTATCTTTAATTATTATGCAAAGTCGTGTTAAACTTTTTGAGACAACATTACTTAATTTCGGTTCGTTAATTTCATCTAGAGATTCCGGTTGAATAGCGATCAGAAAGGTATGCTTGTTTGCTTTTTGCAACAATTTCATATACAGTTTTATGGGAATTTTATGAAAGTGTTTTCCAATATCTTCAATTTCATGGTAAGGGAACACATTTACTATTCCGGGTTTTTCATTAAAATCAGAACTATCAACAAATATGACCAATCCGTGACTTTTATCATTACATAAATTCAGAATTATTTCATCAACATTATCAAATTCAGTAAAAGAATTAATAAATTTGCCCTTTATTTTTTTGATAAATTCTAAACCAAATCCGTCATCACTGCGAAAGGGGTTTCCCAGTCCTATAAAAGTTATCTCTTTTTTTTGATATCTTCGGAAAACATTTTTTAAAAAACTATCGATTTCCATAATTTTTTCATGAAAACTTGAGTTATCCAGCACCTATTTGCTTGTTGTATAATAAGATTCCCAAATAAGTGCGGGATGACTTAAGTTGGTTTCACAATATTACTTTTTTACGACTTTAACAAGATGAGTAGCACAACTGATGCAGGGGTCATAAGCACGAACTATTTTCTCCAGTTCAAAAGCGATTTGGCTTTCATTTTTTCCCTGTTTGTTCAAATTCAAAGCAGCATTTCCTATGTATTTTTCAATGTCATCCAGGTTGTAAGCTGTTGGAGTAATTATATTTGCATCCGTAACATAACCAGCTTCACAGGAATAATCATGAACCAGTAATCCTCTCGGAGCTTCCACTGTTCCAACTCCACGACCCTTTTTCCTTGTTGGTTTCTCAAATTCAGGATCAGGAAGTTTGAGAAGAATATCCACAAGCTCGGGAATTCTTTCCAAACAATAAATTATCTCGATTGCCTGGGCAAGAATATTGAATAATGGATTTTTCAGCCACCTGCCGTTTTTATATTTTTTATAATATTTTCCAGCTTCTCCCTTTAATCTTTTACCTATACAATTTAATCTTGCCAGAGCACCTACAGTGAATGGTTTTCCTTTATAAAGCGATCTTTTTGCAAAAGAGTGTGGAACAACTCTTTCAATGAGATTTTC
This sequence comes from Candidatus Cloacimonadota bacterium, assembly GCA_030628755.1. Taxonomy (GTDB): domain Bacteria; phylum Cloacimonadota; class Cloacimonadia; order Cloacimonadales; family TCS61; genus JACNIV01. Next base: position 2,419 of record DAOVQH010000294.1, read on the forward strand.
CTTATACTTAATTGAAGGAAGGATAGTTCCGTCAGAGAAGATAAGCTCATCACTCCAGAAGCCGAATTTGTTATCAGCAGGATTACAGCATACAAAAACCGTTTCTTCTTCCAGATGCACAGGAATTTCAAGTTCTCCAACAATATCGGTGGCAGCGAGCATAAATGCTAAAGATTCTTCTGCTTCTTTTTTAATTTCAAGAAGCTCGGCTTTTGTTGGAAATTTACCAAAGCCACCTGCAGTTGCATTCTCACCATGAATATATTTTCCATTTATTATCTGCATTATTTTGTTACCGAATTTTTTAAGAGCCAATGCTTGTTTGACCAAATCTTCATATTTATCCAACATAGCAATCACATTCGGATAACCAAGATAATCAGGAAGGGCGAGTGCAAAAATATGCAGAGAATGACTTTCTATCATTTCACCTAAGTGCATTAATTCACGAGTAAAATATGTTTTTTTATTTTCATCATATTTAAGAATTCTTTCAAAAGCACGAATAGCAGCATTTTTATGTGAAACTGTACAGATTGCACAAATTCTGGGAGTAAATGATATTACTTCCTCCGGTAATTTCCCGATGGCAAGAGCTTCTATAAGACGTGGTCCTTCAAAAATATTTAACCGGACTTTCTTTAATTTATCTCCATCGAGTTCAACATAAATTCCGCCATCCCCTTCAACTCTTGCAAGATGATCTACTATTACTTTCTTCATTATATAATCTCCAGCAACTTTTGAATTTTATCGGCAATATCAGTTCCCCCGAAAATCCTGAATCTTCTGATAATATCCTCAGCCTTATAGCCTTTTTCTTTTAATAATTTTAGTTCCGAGATGTGATTTGCTTCATCGATTATTCCCCAACATCCGATACAG
>DAOVQH010000043.1 GCA_030628755.1 Candidatus Cloacimonadota bacterium
CAGTTAATACTCCATGGTCACATAACAGTGAATAAGAAAAAAGTAAATATCCCTTCGTTCCTGGTTCGTCCAAAAGATAAGATCGAAATTAAAAAAGGTAGCAGACAAATGATGTTAATTCAGGAAGCTATTGAAGCTTCAACTGAAGTAAGTAGCTATGAATGGTTCGAAGTTGAAAAAGATAAATTTAAAGGAAAAATCCTTAGCATTCCAACACGTGAACAGATTCAGTTGGATGTTGATGAGCGTCTTATTGTTGAATATTATTCCAAATAGAATATAGGAGAATTTTTTATGATGTTCCTAGAACCCTTACAATTGCCGAAAAAAGTACAGGTTGATGAAAAAACTAATAGTCCCACATTCGGTAAATTCGAGATTGGTCCGCTGGAACCTGGATTTGCAATTACCATTGGAAACACGTTAAGAAGGGCATTGCTTTCCTCTATCCAGGGAGCAGCAATACGCTTTGTTAAAATTGAAGGCTTGCATCATGAATTTACCCCGATTCCCGGGTCAGATTCCGATTTTATTGATCTTATCCTAAGACTTAAAAAATTAGTAATCCAATCTGAGTCTATTAATGAAGAAAAGCTGGTATTAGAACATAAAGGGAAAGGACCGATCACAGCTGGAGAAATAAAAGAAACTGCAGATGTTAAAATTATTAATAAGGACCTCGTACTCCTGGAAATGGTGGAGGATACTGATTTCAAATTGGAATTATGGATTGGGATAGGAAGAGGATATGCTCCCGCAGATACACACAATATGGAAGAAAAACCAGTAGGTGTAATTCCTATCGATTCGATATACTCACCCATTACAAAGGTGAACTTCTCAGTTGGCAACCAGCGGGTTGGTGAAAAAATAGATTACGATAAACTTATTGTAGAGATAACTACTGATGGAAGCATCGATCCCAAGGATTCACTTTATCTTTCCGCTAAAATTCTCAGGGACCTTTATGATAGATTAGTTCTCTTTGAAAAAGAACCTGAATATATTGAAGAAGTGGAAATGGATCCTGAACTGGAAAGAATGGAGTCAATTCTGGGTACTAATGTTAACGAGTTGGAGCTTTCTGTACGATGCAGCAACTGCCTTTCTGCTGCTAAGATTGAAAAAATTGGTGAACTTGTAGAAAAAACCGAAAATGAGATGTTGAAATACCGTAATTTTGGTAAGAAGTCTTTGGAAGAGATAAATGCACTTTTGGATAAATATGTTCTCTCTCTTGGTATGGATGTGAAAGGTATTGTTAAAAAGATTGAAAAAGCCAGGAAAAAAGTTACTGTTAAATAATAAGGATAAAACTCATGAGACATAAAGTTAGAGGAAGAAAACTTAGTAGAGAAAGAGACAATAGAAGATTACTACTTAGAAACCTTGTTGTATCTTTAGTAGATAAAGAAAGGATCAATACAACCCAGGCAAAAGCAAAAGAATTAAGAAGCCTGGCAGAAAGAGTAATTACCTACGGGAAAAAAGGTACAGTTCATCACCGCAGACTTGCCTACAAAGTTTTGCAAAACAGGGACCTGGTGAAAAAAGTATTCGATGAACTTGCTCCCAGATATGAAACCAGAGAAGGCGGTTATACACGCGTACTCAAAAATGGATTCCGCAAAGGTGACTGCGCTCCAATGGCAATTATCGAATTCGTGGAAGCAATAGAAAAACTGGAGAAAAAAGAAAAGAATATTAAAACAAAAGACATCGCAAAATAATTGAGAATTAAAACTTAAAAAATTGAACAGGCTACTAAAGATGGTTACCTGTTTTTTTATTAGAAATTGGAAATTTGTAGGAAGAATTATTGAGGGTTTGCATCTACTTTACAATTTAATAACCTAAATTTTTAGGTTATATGACCTAATATTTAGGTTTAAGGTCAATATCGTGGTCTTTCTGTAAAGGAAAAAAAATAGTTTTGAGAGTTTATCAATATGGAACTGGTAAAAAGAAGTTACTTATTATGGGATCCTGTGTTTATTTAATTTATCTACAACTCATCATTCTCAGTAAAGCTATAATATCCTTTATCATTAAAAATAATATGATCCAAAAGATTAATTCCTAAAATCTTTCCTGCTTCTTTAATTCGTTTTGTGATTTCTCTATCTTCATTACTAGGAGTCAGTTCACCTATTGGATGGTTATGAGCAATAATTATTGCCGAAGCTCTTTCAGCTATCACATCTGCAAAAACTTCGCGGGGATGAACATGACTTTTATTGATAAGACCAATACTTACCACCCGAACATTCATCACTTCATTAGCACCGTTGATTGAAACACAAAGAAAATGTTCCTGCTTGCGATCTGCGAAATGCTGAATGAGTGGAAGTACATCAGCAGGAAATTTGATTTTCAAACCTTCTGGTTTGATTCTTCTGCGAACAAATTCGAATGCTGCTAAAACTAAAGATGCTTTGGCTTCTCCGATACCTTCAATATTCATAAGGTCATCTGGTGAAAGTTCAAGTCCTTTCTGATCTATTATTTTTATGATTTTCTTAGCAATTGAAATAATATCCAGTTTCTGAGTTCCTTTACCAAGGATTACCGCTAGAAGCTCCTTATCATTAAGTGAGTGTGCTCCTTTTTCAAGAAGTTTCTCTCTTGGTCTTTCCTTTTTTGGTAAGTCTTTAATCTTTTTCATCTATTACTTCCCAGTGTCCACCCTTAGCTGGACCAACACGCCTTATAATACCTTTTTGTTGTAATACAGTTAGATTATATTTCACACCATCCTCAGTAATATTATCAATATGAGCAGCAATCTCCTTTCTACCTGCTGAAGGATGAGTCATTAGATAGGCTATAATCTCCTGCTGTTTCTGGGTAGTTTTCTGGGTAGTTTTCTGGGTAGTTTTCTGGGTAGCTCCAGGGGTAGCCCCCACCCCTAACTCCATATCAACTCCGTTCTTCTTCCGTTTCAATTCCGTTTTAGATGCAAGTTCAAGCTGGAAATAATCAAAATGACCTGCTATTTGTGGTTTGGTTTTGAAATAACCTTTCCAACCTCTGAAAATTTTATCGAATCCATAGCCAGCAGTTTCCGCTAATTTTATTACTCTGAATATTTTTGATAATACCAGATTGCCGGGTTGCTCATTTTGGATGATTTTTGTGGTTTTCACCATAATTCAGAATTATAAATTACTTTGGTTATCTTAAATAACTGAGTACTTATCCCTGTAAGTTTATCATCATTAAAAAAGGCTAGATTGTATCCTTTTGCGACAGAACTTTTATAAATAACTCCGTCATAATTGAAAAGCTTTATCATTTCACAAAGATATTGACTTGGTAGATATTCTAAATTGGCTTCTTTAGGAATAATGGGTTTTGAAAGTTCATCACCAAGTCTGTTTAAGTATCCAATATCTTTATAAAGATTTAATAAATCATCTTCATCAATCATAAATGGTGAAATGGTCTCTCTCGGATTTCGCAGGTCAACCATTATTGCCTGTTCTGTAATTTTAAATTTTGCGACAGTAACAGAATTACCAATATAAGGTCTGATTTCTGCTATTGCTGTTTCTTCATCAGAAGCAGCATAAAAATATGATATACCAACAGGATTTGCTCGACCATTGCCTACTTTTTTATTAGGTGGTTTCCCCATTTCTTCTAAATGAAATATTTCTGTATCGGAATTTATTCGTGCTCTATAGATATCAGTATCTTTTTTAATTTTATAAATTAAGTATTCAAAAAGATTCTTTAAATGATCCATTAATGGACTTTTTTGAGGGAAATATCTGTTTTCATGTTTTAATTCATTTCGGAAATCATCCCAACGTTTTATTTGTTCTAAATCTGATGAAATAATACGTTTAAATTTATTACTATGAAAGGAATCATCATCTAAGATAACACAAAGTAAATCTGATCTTTTTGAATTTGATAAATTACCAAATAATAACCAATCCTCCTCTAATAATTGTTCAATATTTCTACCTTCGGAGTCTTCAGTTTCTGCGTACAAATATATTATTGAAGAAAAATATTCATTTAATTTGTAAGGATTAATGCAGGGAACATTCTCAGAATCACAAAAAGAGCAATTATTATGGACTTTAGATAATATTTTGATTTGATCTTTTAAAAATTGATCATTAAAACAATTTGGGCAACAGAACATTTCAACTTTTTTTGATAAAACCTGCAATCAATTCAATATGATGTTTCATAGATATTTTTTTTACATATCCGAGACCAGGGAAATGACCATCTTTGTAGAGTATTCTATATTCTTCGCACGCATTTGATTTTAAAATTAATGTATATTCGTCATCTATTTCAACAATTAGTTTTTCTAAGGCTTCAAAAAATTTACCAGCTGGGTCAACAGGTGTTTCTGTCCTTTCTGAAATAAAATGCTTAATACACATGTCTCTCTCATCATCAATATAAGTAAGATGTATTGCAATGGCATATGCTGGTCCGCCAGTTTCTGAATAATCATCGCCTACAATTAAAAAATCACCATACCCATCCATTCCTTCATCTTCGTATGTTACATGAAGGTCAGAGAAATGTTCATCTTCAGGATAATCAGCATTTTTTCTTCTTTTGAAACCATTACGGATTAGGATTCTATCCCAATGTTCGTTTCTAAAATACCTTTGATATAATTTACCAGAATAGTTATCAATAAATATATGCTTTTTTATATTGTTGTTTTTATCTACAATACTTTTCAACTCTTTACCATTTGGAAAACCATAGTGTATAATTGCAATATTATAATCACAATATCTAATTAGAAAATCTTCAATATCAATTAAATTACTATTAGCATTAAGTATGTATCCAATTGAAAAATTTTTATAATCTTCTAATACATCCTTGATAATATATTTTTCTAAAATTGTTGAAACATTTTTCAGTTCACCAACAGATGGGTTTATTACTAAAATAAAATGAATATCTTTTGTTTTTAATAATTCTAAAGTTTTTTGAAGGCTGTTAATGTTCTTTCTAACAGGTTCTATAATTGGAATTATGTCATTGTCTGCTATTAAATCTACTGATTCTCTAATTGTTATCAGTTCATACAGTTTGCCACGGAAATATGGAAAATACATATTTACCTCCTAACAAAAGAATTATCTAAAAAATTTGTTAATCTTTTATCTAAAATATTTATAAAATTTTTCTGATCTTTTTTACTAAGACTAGTTTTTAAAGCATAAGCTTTCAATGAAAACGGATTTTCTAAAATGAATTCTTTTAGAGAATGATTTATTCTGCTTTTCATTAATACATTAACCATAGAATCATGTGCTTCACAAGGACTTAATTTGCAAAACACATCTTTATACATCGAATAAATTCGTGTGTTGGGAACTTCCGGTAAAGAACCAAATTTATCTTTTATTATATCACAGTATTCATTTTTTCTAAGAGAATCAAAAATTACTTCTGGTTTAACATTTTCTTTGTTAGATTTTGCATCTCTAATTTTTCTAATTGTATTTCGATTGGTATATATTATAATGCCAATATTGTCGGAAACTGCTTTTATTACCTTATTAACTTGATTAGAAATAGTAATAACATATATTCTATCAAAAAAATTTTCATAAGCTGTAATCTGGTGGTCTAAACGATCAAGAGAATCATATTCTGTTTTTATTTCATATACATTAGATGTACCATTTAATATTACAGTATCTGCTTTGCAATTCGCAACTCTAAATTCCGTAAGCATAATTGATGTATTTAAAGAGTGTTTTCCTAACAGAATTTTATTTGCTATGGCATTTTTAAAAATATATTCACTTCGGTAAGTTTTAAAAAGATATTTATATGCTGTATCAAAAAATTCTCTCAAAGTTATATTAATATCCAAATTATTCAATAATCCCGAATTATTCAAAATTTCTGAAAGTAAATTGGAATGTTTATCTTGAACTAAATCGGAAATGACATTATTAGAAAAAATTCTTACTAAATATGGATTATATTGATTTGTGATCGAAAATTCAGTTTTCATTTTTTTCAAAATTTCCTTTTTGGTTTCTTAAAACTCAATTCCATCTTTATTTTTTCCTTCTTTATTTTGTCCAGCAATTTCTCCGCAGTTTCGTAACTATGGTTTTCCTTTTCTGCCAACCCAGCTTCTGTGAGAACCAGTGAAACAGGATTCATTTCAGTCAGTTACCCACATCCTCAATTGTATAACCATCATCATTTATATGCATAAAAATATTTATCTCAGGAATTGGGATGAAAATATATTTCTCTATCCCGTTTTGTAGATAACTACCACGATAATCACCATAACTAATTGGTACACAGCCAGAAGGATCCGTTAATTGAAATTCAAATTGTTGAGAGATTTCTCCCTCAGCAAGTACACTGATCTGTTTAATATCTTCTATACCTACCATGGAAATAACCAATTCTGTAACATCAAATGAACTATCATTAGCTATTGTAATATAATAAGAGGTGTAGCCATTTTCAACTTCAGTGCTGCTATCACTACAGCCTGTAAGCAGAAGCAGTATACAAAAAAATGTTGGAAATAAGATTTTTACTTTTTTCATTTTTCTTATGAAGAATTATTTAATAAAAACTACACTGTAATTTTTTATAGATCTTTATCCCGTGTCAAAGTGTTTTTGTTCCTTTCTATTCAATTAACTTTTGTATAGAACCAGGCAATTTACTTTCCAAATAAGGATAAATTTCTACTAAACGAATAATATCTGCCAGGTCTTTTTGTCGTTTGCTCTGACGCCGCTGTTTGTCTGAATATGCCCACATCTTGCCCTGGAGCACATCTTCAACACTTGCTACTTTCATTTCATACCCGAGTACAGATAGGGTCTTTGCCCTGGCAATAAAATCCTGATATCTTTCATCTGTCTGGATTTGTATTCTCAAGTCAGATTTGTTACTGCTCAGGTTTATGCTATGAGCAAAATGTTCAATTTTAAAATGGTCTTCAACTGCTTTGCAGGTAGCATCAATATCTGCTGTATACACTACGATATCAAGGTCAAGACTTACAACAGGTTCTGCATAAGCATTTACTGCAAGTCCACCAATTACACAATAATCTACACCAGCTTTTGATATAGAATCAAGAAATATTTGAATAATATTTTCTTCGCAGTTAGATAAAGCCTTCAGGAACTCCTTTTTGTTCATTTCATCTCCAATACTGAAAAATTAGTTAATTCACCGTATTTTTTGCCAACTAATATTTTACAATACAGATTCTGAAAAATGTTTTTCTGGTGTCAAAGGATTTCTTGAATTTGGAAAAAACCTTGCAAAGGTTACCAAGTAACCGGACTGGACTTCAACCAGAATTTGTTCGGGTTGGAGTTCAGAATGAAGAATGATAAATAAAATTTAATAGACAAAAAAAATATTATTAAAAATTTAAATTCAAACCTTTTCAGGAGGTTGGTTTATGTTGAAAATGACATACGAACAAATATTAGACTTATTGGAAAACAATCAACTGGAAAAATTAAGGGAAACAGTAAATCTATTACATCCGGCTGATACTGCCCAGATTATAAATGAATTGCCTGATGAGTATCAAACACTAACTTTTAAGCTTCTAAATCATGAAATCGCCTCCGATGTGCTTCCTGATCTTTATGATGAAGTAAGAGAAGAGATACTTGAAAACATACAGCAAAACCGACTTGTTAAGATCATCGATGAGATGGAGACAGATGAAGCGACAGACATCATCAGCGAGCTTGAGGAAGATGTTTCCCAAAAACTCCTTGAAAAAATTGATGAAGAAGACTCCAAAGAGATAAAACAACTCCTGAAGTACGATGAGGAATCTGCCGGTGGTTTGATGCAGACCGAGATCATTGCGGTTCACCAGGATATGGAACGCGATGAGATAATAGAATATATTCGGCAGAGTTACGAGGAAGTAGAAAATATTCATTATATATTTGTAATTGATGATGAGAACAAGTTGATCGGAATTCTGGAAGTTACGCGTCTGCTTTTAGCAAAACCCCATCGCCAAGCTCGAGATATTATGGATAAAGAAGTAATATCTGCAAATGTCAATCTTGATCAGGAACAGGTTGCGCACATTTTCCGTAAGTATGACATCTATATTTTACCGGTTATTGATAGTGAAAATCACCTTCTGGGACGAATTACAGTTGATGATATTATCGATGTTATAGATGAGGAAGCGTCAGAGGATGCTTATAAAATGGTGGGTCTGGAAAGCGAAGATAGGGTGTTTACCAGTCCTTTAAGTTCTGTTAAGAAAAGACTTCCCTGGCTCACGTTAAATTTATTCACAGCACTTCTGGTTTCCAGTGTAGTAGGGATTTTTGAGCAGACGATTGCGAGATTGTCTTTCCTGGCAGTTCTCATGCCTATTGTGGCAGGTCTTGGAGGGAATTCAGGAACGCAGACACTTACAGTTATTACACGTGGAATCGCTCTGGGTGAATTAACTATTCATAATACATTCAAAGCAATTTTTAAAGAAATATCTGTTGGAATTATAAACGGGATACTTATAGGTTCAGCAGCGATGTTGATAGCTTATTTGCTTAAAGGTAATATACTTCTGGGTGTGGTTCTGGGAGTTGCCATGATATGTAATATGTTCATTGCCGGGTTGGTTGGCTCATTAATTCCGATTGTAATGAAGACACTTAAAATAGATACAGCATTGGCTTCGAGTGTTATTATTACAATGCTGACCGATATAGGTGGATTTGCCTCTTTTCTGGGTTTAGCAACGATAGTTTTGAAATAGGAACGGTTACTTTGATTTGTCATCGTGTAAACGGGAATCCATGAACAATTACTTTTTGGATTCCCAATCGTAGTTGGGAATGACAGAATGGGGCTGGTTGGGACTGGTTCAAAGTTATTCTTTGAATCAATATTAATTATTTTTTCTTAAACTTATTGAATTGTGTGTAAATTTCTTTTGGAAGTCTTACGGGCTTCCCATTTTTTACAAAAACACCTTTTACGATTGCAGTATTGCATAATTCATTTTTACTGTTATAAATTTTTTGTTCCCAGATAGTAGAAACTCTGTTCATTTCATTTATCGAGGATTTTATAGTAACTGTCTCTTCCAAAGGTATTCCTTTTTTAAAAGTGAGTTCAATACTGGTAAGATAGATATGAAAACTAGACTGGTTCAGTTCCCGCACAGCAAGACCCATCTGTTCCAATGCACCTGCCCGAGCTTCTTCATAAAGGTGCAGGTAATTTGCATTGTTCAGATGTCCGTAAATATCGCATTCATAGCCAAAAATTTTTCGCTTGTATTCAAGAACCATTCATCCTCCGCTATTTATCAAGGTCGATCAAGTTGTATTCTTTATTTCCCATTCCAAGTTTATATGCATATTCAATTTAAAATTCTCTGTTGTCAAGAAGATTTCCCAAAATTTATGTTTTAATAAGCACAAATAATTTGACATGAAATTTATTATAAATAAATAAAGATCTCCTTAAGGAGGAACGATGCGAAAATCAATTATAATTTTAATTATCCTGGGTTTATTTGTATGTCTGGGAGCTCAACAATCCCAGCAGGTCACAAAAGGTAAGAAGGTTAAAGTAAAGAAAAAGATCGATTATGAAATCGAATATTACAAGTTAGAAGAAGAAAAAGCAAAATTGGAAAAAGTGTATATGGCTTTAAAAGCTGAACATGAAGAACTGCGAAGAGCTAAAAAAGAACTGAAAATAAAACATGATGAAATGATAAAGAAAAGAAAAGCTCGTGTTGAAAATGTTAAGAAACTGCGAAATCAAATTATAGTACTTAGAGAAGAAAATGAACAGTTAAAAAAAGAAAATGCCAAACTGAAAGCTGAACTTGAAGAATACAGACCAAAAAAGAAGAAAGTGAAAACTCTCAAGAAAGTTGAGCAGAAATAATTAAATAAAAAAGGGAAAACAGTTTCCCCTTTTTTATTTACGAAAAAATCTCCAAAAAATTAAGAGCCCGAAGACTCCAATCAATATTTCTTTAAAAGTTATAACAGGTACAAAACGAGTTTTTTCTTCTGTTATCTCAAATATTCCCATAGGTTTAGATGCTACGCCACCACCTCCGTCCTGTCCTTCTCCTTGAGGTTTATCAGTATCTTTCTTACCCATTCCACCTTTTCCTGCTCCACCACCAAAACCGTAACCGACACATGCAACCGGGATTATCGATTTATCCTTTGTTTCGATCATTTCTCCAAAAACTATTTCAACACGAGCACTTTTCTGTAATTGTTCAATTATTGGTTTGAAGTTTTTTTGCATTTCCATTTTATCCCCCATTTTTATCTTTACATAACTTACAATTGTTATTGGATTTGTGATGTCAATAGAAAAAATGGATAGGTTAATGAAATTTTCGAAAAAGAAATTCTTGAACTTTGAAAAGGAAAAACAGGAAAAAGTTCTATTTGAATTCATCAGGAATATAGAACAGAATTGGCACAATGAACCACTCAGAAAAGAGCTGTTAAATGAATTTTACAAATGTCTGGGATATGCAGGATATAAAGTTGAACTCAATCTTTCTTGGTTATCTTTGCGAGAGTTTCTTTCTTTTGCAGTGCCATTAGAACAACACCTTGGAAAAGATTTGAAAGATGATGATATCCTTGTCCTGAAGGAAGATGGAAGAAGAACGAAACGACAGATAATACCACTTTATCTGGTTCTCGATAACCTGCGTTCATCTTTCAATGTGGGTTCGATTTTCCGGACTGCAGAATGTTTCGGAGTTTCAAAAATATTTCTGTGCGGTTACACAGCCACTCCTGAGAATCCTAAAGTCTGCAAAACTGCGATGGGAACGGAAAGTTATATTGGTTGGCAGAAATTTGATTCAATTGATAAGGCTATCGAGTTTCTGAAAGAAAATGCTGTGAAAATATATGCTATCGAGACAATGTCAAATGCAAAGAACATTGCTGAGATTGAATTTACAAAACCCTGTGCATTAATTTTGGGAAATGAAGCCCTTGGAATCTCAAAGGAAGTTTTAAAATCGGTTGATGAAATTGTAAGCATTCCTGTTTCAGGCTGGAAAAATTCATTGAACGTGGGAGTTACAGCAGCGATTTGTTGTTATGAGATAAGCAGGCAGTGGGGATTATAGCCACTAATCTTCGCTGATAAATACGGATGAATGTCTTTATCTTGTATCCAAGCCCCCTGCTTGGATACATATTAATACGTTCCAAAGCAGGACAGATTGTGTGAAAACTGATAAAATGCTCGATATTTTCTCAACCCCCTCTAACTCCCCCTATTTAGGGGGAGGAGCTATCTCCTTATGCCGCAGGCAGTTCCCTTCCCCTTCGACTTGTCCGGCTTTTTAATCGCCTTTGGTGATTTGACGGATAGGGGGAAGGGTTAGTTTACCACGTGAAATCTCTTTTTTATTATTTCACTGTGGGGATGGGGGTCGTGGAGAATTAAG
>DAOVQH010000033.1 GCA_030628755.1 Candidatus Cloacimonadota bacterium
ACCGGACGATGATCGGATACATTAGTTTCATACTCAATCCAGCCACCATCGATGTATTGATCGATTTTAATGGTCTCGACAGTAGAAAGAGTATCTTCAAATTCATCGAAGAGTTCATTTGTAATAAGAATATGATCCGGATGACTGGGCCAGCTGGGATATGACCAGTTCAGATAGGAACCCTGAGCAATTTCCATATCAGTGAAGAGGTATTCAGTATTCTGTACTATAAATGTCCAGAAAACATTATTACTCTGCTCATCAATAAGTTCATCATTCATATCGCCGATCACAATTACATTAGATTGTGATAAATTATCTTCAATATAATCGTCTAGAAGATTACAAGCGTCAAATCTACGGGTTTCTTCATCCCATGGATCACTCAAATTCAGATAACCATCACCAAAAGCCTTGAGATGATTATTTAAAATCCATATTTCATTTGCATTATGATACATTTGCATAAACAAAGGTGGACGAGGAAATTCCCGATTATATTGATAAGAATCATAAATCTCAAAAATATCAATAATTTCAATCTGATCCAATTTATAAATATAAGCCAGGTTACTGTACGCTCGATATCCTTCCCATGTATTCACCGAATCAGCCTGGTTCAGCAGATATACAACATCGTTAAAGTATGTATTGCTTTCAATTTCCTGCATGGCAATAATATCAGCATCGAGAGCCAGTATAATTTCAAAAACATAATTTACTGTGATCTGATTCTCTTTCGGAAAGTTTTCTATATTCCAGGTAATAATATCAAAAGTTGAATCTGTTCCAAAAAAAAGGTCGTAAAGTGCAGGATGAATAAAGATATTCACTTCATTACTCCAATTCGATTGAAATCCATCAAAAAGAGCAGCAACTCGATAGTAATAAGTATTTAAACTATCAACACCGTTATCAAGATATCCCGTTGTATCCGGTTCAGTTGTATATAATGGTTGATAGTCACCTTCTTCTAACTTTCTCTGAATAATAAAACCCAATTCGTCAGGACTGTTATCATTCCAGGTTAACTGAACTTCACTACTGGAAATCCATGTTGCTACTAAATTAGTAGGTTTGAAGTTATCGTTGTCAGGTCCAGTTGTAGTTCCACACGAAAGTAGCAGAGAACTGAGTAAAGCAATCAAGAAAAAAAGTCTCATTTACTCTCCAGTTTCGATATAAGTTTCACTGCAGAAAGCAGGTTTCTAACAACAAAATCCGGTTTATATTCCCATTCTTTTCTTTTTTTGTAAAATGCTCTTTCTCCATTTCCGGTTAGAACCAAAATCGCTGTAAGTCCAGCTTTTTTACCAAACACAATATCAGCGTATCTATCACCAATCATAAAGGATTTCTTGATATTGAAATTATATTTCTTAAGAGCTTTCTTGAACATACCCAGACCGGGTTTACGGTCTTCGTGATCAATGTTGTATGGCTCTACTGCTCCCTTTTTATGATATGGAGAGAAGAAAATATCATCAATTATTGCTCCTTTTTCTCCCAGGTTTTTAGTCATTTTTTTATGAACTAATTCAATATCTTCAACTTTATAAAGATTTCTGGCAACTCCGGATTGATTGGTAACTACAAAAACCAGGTAACCCATTTCATTTAAAGTAACAATTGCTTCTCCAGAAAAAGAAAAAAGTTGGAAATCATCAGGATTATTAATGTATCCATTCTCATCAAAGTTAATAGTCCCATCTCTATCTAAAAAAACTGCTTTTTTAAAATCCATAATTTCACTCTCTTGCTCTCGTTTACAAGTTGAACTTGTAAACGTAATTGCATTTTAAGTTTTACTTAACGAAACTCCAATTTATCCAATTTTATCATTTTATTTCCTTCAAAATCTAAATTGCATGCGGAACTATATCTCCAATATTCCGGATCATTAACAAATCCCTTTCTAACAGGATTTTGATGAATATACTGCATTTTTTGATTTATTAAATCGAACGAATTCAACAATTGTGGATGAAATCCTTCTTGCCAGACCTGGAATTCACTTTCTATTTTATTTTTTTTCTTAAAATAGTGAAATTGATTAAGAATCCATTCTTTTTTTGTGTTCGTTAGAAGTTCTATAATTGTCTTTGCTGTATGTCTTTTAAAAGATTGCATTATTTCAACTATATTTGTTGATGATATTATCAAATGTAGATGCTCCGGTATTATTACATAAGCATAAATCTTTAGCCCTTTTTCTTTTTGACAGAAGGTTAAAGAATTAATAATAATATTTAATGCTTCTTCTTGTATAAATATAGGTATCCATTCAATAATAGTGGAAGTAACAAAATGTATCCCCTCAGGATCTACTACTTTATAGCGACTCTTCATACTCTCCTCAAGGAAGTAAAACTTCCATTTCAATTGTGTTCACAAGTACAACTTGTGAACAAGTTTTTAACTATGATCCGATGTTCTAAACTTCAATGCATCAGGAAGCTTGATATTGAATAACTGGAAGCGATAATTCCAGAAGTCGCCCTGTTTTGTATATCTGAAATAAACCTTCCAGCAATGCAAATCGCGGGTAATTGTAAAGCTATGAGAAACCAGCTCATCTTCTTTCAAGTTAATATAATTGTCATAGGAAATTGACCAGCTTCTTGTGATTTTTGCTGAAACAGAGGTTCGCAAGTTGCTGGTATAATCATTGTTTTCATAAGAAGTTTTATTGGTTTTGTAGGTGTGTGAAAAAACAAATGACCAGTTCTTTTTCTCTATGGCGAGTTCATCCAGTTCTTCCAGTGTAGTAACTATACTTTCTTCTTCAACTGTTAGTGTATCATCCCTGAAAAATTCACCTGTTAAAAACTCATTCTGGGGTACAGGAAAATAATCTATATAGTTGGCATCTCCAGAAAAAGTAATTTTGGAAGTCAGACTAAAATTCCAGTTTGAAATTGCCAAATCCCATTTTTTGTGATTCCATTCTTTAAATTTCAATCCGTATGTTTCCTGGGTAATATTCCCGGAAGGTTTTGTGGAAAAATCGAAAAATTTAAAATTAAAACCTTTAGGTTTCAGGTCGAGTCTATGACTGATATCACTGAATCCTTTTCCCTCATTTTCAAAATCATAGCTGATGCTGGAGCTGATGTTGAAGAAATCATTGATTTTCCTCTCTTTGATTTTTTCGGTTCCCAATAGTTTTAACTGCCACTTATTTCCAAGTGAAAAACTTACCTTCCTTTGTTTACCCAACTTATTCAGACCAATCCCACCAAAACTATAGAATTTATCGTTGTCTGTAAAATCCGGTTTATATGTGAAAGTAACATTAGGAGTAATTATATGCCTTATTGCAGAAATATAGAATTCGGGGATTCTCCGAATACCATAGAGATTAAAAAAAAGACCTGAACTGGCTTTATAATCTGAACCACGAACCAGTTTATTATTGTTCTTATCCCTATCGAACCAGGCTTCATTACCAGATACTGTAGGGGAAAGATTCAACCATCCTTTAAATTTATAGGAATACCTGAGACTTGCATAATGTTTAATACCTGCATTGTGCTGGTTGATATAGTCACCAACACTGTCCTGTAAGGTTTTATAAATTACATCTATAAAACCAGCATCCGGATCATTGATATCACCAACATGAATTGCTTTAAAATTATAGGAATAAGAAAAATTCTCCCACCATGTACCTTCCGGAAGTTCATCATCTTCCGAAATAAAAAGTTCATATACCGGTTTTGAAGGAAGAGAATAGGAAATGTATGGCAAAATTATATCTTTCTTTTCATTCTTAAAATCATCGGTATACTTTGCAGTCATGTTTAAGTAACTATTGAACAAAGGTTTTTTATATGCCAGTGATGAAGTAATATATTCACTCAATCTCTCATCAATATTCTCACTTCCTTCCCACACTCTTTTACTGCTTACAAAATTAAGATTAGCATCAAAAGTGGTCTTGTTACCGAAATCGTGATGATGCCTGCTTTTAATATTCCATTCATAGCTGGAAACATTGGGTCCATCAATTCTCTTTTGAAGTACAGCATCAAATTTACCATTTAAAATATAACGCCTGATATATTTTGCGTCTAATCCAAGTTCCCAACCGGTCTTTTCATAATAATCAAGATACAAGGTAGCATCAGCATAGTTTTTAAAGGCAAAATAATAGGCAATGTTTTCGATTTTTTTCCCTTCCTTTTTATTCCAACCGGGAGAAGGAACCAGAATACCGGTCTGTCTGCCACGTTTGATGGTAAATGTTCCAAATGGCAAAGCAAAAACAGGAAAATGATTCACATAAAAAATAACAGGTTTTCCCACAATTTTATCATTCCTGTATACACGGAGTTTATCTCCATAGATATAGAAATGGGGATGTAAACCATCACAGGTTGTAAAAATACCATTATCTACATCATAAGTCGTCTTATCAACCTTGCGAATCTCTTTCCCGTAATAATAACCCTTATCGAACTTGCTGGCTCCCTGATAAACAAGTCCCCACTGAGAATCAAGGTCATAACAAATATCTTTCCCGAGCATATTTTGAGTGCCGTCCTGCATAAAAGAACGACCTTTTGCAAAAGCCTGCTCATTACCCAAATCTATTAATATTGTGTCAGCAGTAATATGCGAAGAGTGGTATATAATGGAAGCATTACCTACAAGTTCTATCTCCTCATTTTCAACATTATAAAATACGCTATCCGCAGAATAAAAAACCGAATCTATTTCTGCTAGAACCGTATCTGATAAAACCACATCAAGAGAATCTGTCATCAAGCTGTCATTTACTGATGAAATAATGCTTTCCGAAATATTCTGAGTCCATGCAAGAACAGTCCAGATAAGCACAATTGCTGAGAGAAGTAATGCTGCTTTTTCTCTTAATATAGATTTTTTCATTATTGGCATTTTTATGTTTATATCATTTATGTCAAGAAAAGGTCTTTAATACAGTACTTTAGGAAATTTTCTTTCTCATAAGATCAAAGAAAAACACTTTAACAAGTTGATACTATGATTAATATTGATAATGGGATTGCTTTCGATAATTTCAGGAATAAAATCAATATTATGATACACTCAAATTCACATTCCGGCGATTACCTGATAGTAATACGAATTAAAAATGTTTTCCTTCACAAATACAAAAAATATTTGGCAAAATTAAATATCCTTGTTAATTTATTTATAGAACTGTTTTTTTGTTCTGTTAGTTTTAATTCATAAAGATATTAATAAATATTTCCTAGGAGGAAGACTTGAACAGAAAAAAAGTTGATTGGAAAGATGTTTCAAATGGATATTTTGATAAATCATTAGCTCTTGCCATCCTTATTTTACTATTTGCATTCATTGTTTCTCCACATTTTGAAGTTAAGCCTTTGTATCATAAAATTATCGAAATGGAAAGTGTTTACATACCTCCTGACATTTTTAAAAAAATCGAGCTCCCCAACTTACTGCGACCTGAAATTATTATCTCAGTTGATGACGAGTTTGTTACAGATTATGAGGATATCCCAGTAGTTGAGACTATACCGAAAGCAACCTTAGATAGTGATAATTTCTTGACTTCGAGATTGATTAGCTCACAGAAAAAAAACAGAGTATGGGAAGATCCTCCTGTAGTTATCAAACAGGTACCTCCAAAATATCCAGTAATATTGAAAAAATTAAATATTCAAGGTCAAATTAAGTTAGACGTAGAAGTTCTAAAAGACGGAACAGTTGGCAGAATTGAAGTTGTTGAATCTGTTTTACAAGGTTCTACTGGCCTAGATGAGGTTGCAATTGAAGCTGTTAGAAAGTGGATATTCCAACCTGCAAAAGTAAATGGTAAACCTGTTGATTGCTGGGTTACTTTTCCAATCAACTTTCGTTTGGAATAGTAAATAATCTATACTGAAGCTATATGGTTCATTGATTTTCAATGAACCATTTTTTTTATTTTCAAATTAAGACTTACAATCAATCTTTTTCATTTGACAGATAAATTTTATGATAAAATTTGTGTTAAGAATTTAGATAACATAAAGGAGTCATGAACATGCCATTTATTTCCAATACAGATAAAGAACGGAAAGAAATGCTGAAAGAAATCGGGGTGGAAAAATTTGAGGATCTGCTAAACAGTATCCCCAAAAAATTTCTTTTAAAAGAACCCTGTAATCTAGAAGAACCCTACTCTGAATTAGAGATTACTAGAAAAATTTCCAACCTTGCTGCAAAGAATATTTCAACTGAAAAAGCTAACTCATTTCTTGGTGGAGGAATTTATGACCACTTTATACCTGCTGCAGTAGATCACATTATTCTTCGTCCTGAATTTCACAGTGCATATACTCCATACCAGGCAGAAGTGAGTCAGGGAACGTTACAGTACATCTACGAATACCAGACCATGATCTGCGAACTCACCGGAATGGAAATTTCCAATGCAGGAATGTATGATGGAGCTTCAGCTGCTGCAGAAGCGATTTTAATGGCTTCCAGGAAAACTAAAAATTTCAAAGCTGTCATAGCCGAAACGATCAACCCCCTTTATCTGGAAGTTATAAAATCATACATCGAAGGTGTGGGAATTGAACTCGTTACTATTCCAAAGAAAAAAGGTCTTGTCGACCTGGATATTCTAAAACAAAAAGTTGATGATGAAACCGCTTGTGTGCTTTTGCAAACTCCGAATTTCTTTGGTAATATCGAAGACGCATTTGCAGTTGAGGAAATTACTCATACTTCCAAGAAAACTCTCTTTATAGTTGCAGTTGATCCGATCTCTCTTGCTGTTTTAAATTCCCCTTCTGAATATAACGCTGATATTGTGGTTGGTGAAGGTCAAGCATTGGGAAATGCTCAAAATTATGGTGGTCCTCTTTTTGGCTTTTTAGCATGCCAGCTCGATCTTGCCAGAACTTTACCAGGGCGTATTGTGGGAGCAACTTTAGATGCTGATGGAAAAAGAGCTTACTGCTTAACTCTGCAAGTACGCGAACAGCATATCCGCAGGGCAAAAGCTACTTCTAATATTTGCTCTAATGAATCTCTTTGTAATCTAGCTGCTTTAGCCTATATGACTCTGATGGGTAAAGATGGTCTGAAAGAAGTTGCCATACAAAGTACAACTAAAGCGCATTACCTGGCAGATGAAATTTCCAAAATTAACGGATTTTCTATTGCATTTGATACTCCATTTTTCAAGGAATTTGTTATTAAAACTCCAATTTCAGCAAAGGAAATTATCATGAAACTTAAAGATAAAAACATCTTCCCTGGAATTGACCTGAAACAATTCGGATATGAAAATATGTTGTTAATCGCAGTTACGGAGAAGAAAAGGAAGTGCGATTTGGATGAGTTATTGAATTCATTAAAAATATTCTCTCGCTAAGGCGCAAAGAACGCAAAGGTTTAAATATATGATTAAAAGAAAATTTCTTAATCCAACGATAATATTAGAAACGCTTCAATGAATTTACTTAATGTTTTTAACTACTTAGCGAAATTACAAAAAAAGTATTTCTTTGCGAGCTTTGCGCCTTTGCGAGGAACATTAAAAAGAAAAATATGACAGAAAACGAAATATCAAAGATTATTATTGATTGTGCTTTCAGGATTCACAAAAGGTTTGGCCCTGGTCTTCTTGAATCTGTTTATGAAAAATTAATAATATATGAGTTAACAAAGACGGGGTTGAATATTCGAAATCAAGTGGGTGTGCCGATAAAATATGATGATAAGATTATTGATTTGGGTTTTAGAGTTGATATTATTGTCGAGAATAAAGTAATAATTGAATTAAAGTCAGTCAAAGATATTTTACCTGTTCATAAGAAACAACTACTAACTTATTTGAAATTAAGTGAATTAAAACTCGGTTTATTGATAAATTTCAATGTAAATCTAATCAAAGATGGAATTACAAGGATCGTAAATAAATTATGAAAAAATATTCTCTCGCTAAGACGCAAAGAACACAGAGATTTTAAAATATATGATTAAAAGAAAATTTCTTAATCCAACGATAATGTTAGAAACGCTATAATGAATTTACTTAATGTTTTTAACTACTTAGCAAAATTATAAAAAAGTATTTCTTTGCGAACTTTGCGCCTTTGCGAGAAATTTGGAAAAGGAGAAATAATGGCTAAAACAATTTTTGAAAAACACAGTCCCGGACGCAAAGGTTACACACTTCCTGCAAATGACGTAGATATTTCCTTAAGTAAATGCATCCCGGATAAATTTCAGAGAAAAGAAGAAGTTAAACTTCCTGATGTAAGCGAACTCGATGTTATGCGGCATTTCCTTGAGTTGAGTCACATGAATCACTGTATAGAAAAAGGATTTTATCCGCTTGGTTCGTGTACGATGAAATACAATCCAAAGATAAATGAAACTCTGGTAAGAGATGATGGTTTTATGAATCTTCACCCGTTCCAGGAAGAAGACACAGTTCAGGGAGCTCTGGAAATTTTATTTGAACTACAAAAAGACCTCGCAGAAATATCCGGATTTGCAAATGTAACTTTGCAGCCAGTTGCCGGTGCTCATGGCGAGTTTACCGGACTCAAAATTATCCGTGCCTATCATAAATTCAAAGGTAATACTCACAAGAAAAAGATCATCTTCCCTGATTCTGCACATGGAACAAATCCTGCCAGCGTGATACTGACCGGATATGAAGTTGTAGAGATTAAATCGAATGACAAAGGTTTGGTGGACATTGATGACCTCAAAGCTCACATTGATGATGAAACTGCTGGATTTATGCTTACAAACCCAAACACTCTTGGACTATTTGAATCTCAGGTTGAGGAAATTGCAGAGATAATTCACAGCGTGGATGGTTTGATGTATATGGATGGAGCTAATTTCAATGCTATTATGGGAATAGTTAAACCCGGTGAGAATGGGTTTGACATTATGCACTTCAATCTTCACAAAACTTTCGCTACTCCACACGGCGGTGGTGGTCCAGGTGGAGGTCCTATTGGTGTGCGTGAAGACCTGTTAAAATTTCTTCCAGTTCCAATGATAGACAAAAAAGATGGAAAATTCTTCTTAGACTATTCTCACAAGGAAACTTCTATTGGAAAAGTGCAATCTTTCTTTGGAAATTTTGCTGTAAATATTAAAGCGTATATCTACCTGAAAATGCTCGGTCCGAAGGGATTAAGACGGGTTGCAGAAAATGCTGTGATAAACGCAAATTACATTCAGAAGAAACTGGAAAACCATTACTACATTCCATACAAAGATATTTACTGCATGCATGAGTTCATTGCCAGTGGGAAATGGCAGAAAGATAAATATAGAATTAAAACCCTGGATATTGCCAAACGAATACTGGATAAAGGTTTCCATGCTCCAACCATCTATTTCCCTCTTATCGTTCCCGAAGCTATGATGATCGAACCCACTGAAACCGAAAGTAAAGAAACTCTTGATGAATTCATAAATGCTATGATCGAGATTGCAAAAGAATGCGAGGAAACTCCTGAATTACTGAAAAACGCTCCTCTAAATACTCCCGTAAAACGAGTTGATGATACACTTGCGGTTCGACAGTTGAATGTGAAGTTTGAGTGGTAGAGAATAAGAATTTAGCAACTAACTAACACGAACAAAAGATATGTAGGGGTAGATCAATGATCTGCCCTAATATTATATTTACTTATTAGTAAATTAATGAATTACTTTACAAAAAATATTACATAAATAAGTTAGTTTAAGAATTATTAAGGAAATAAAAAATGTATTATCGTCAAAAAATTCTATTATCTTTAATTGAATTTTGTGGCAGAAATTTAAGTAATACAAGATTAGAGAAATTACTTTTTCTTTATTCAAAAAAATATAATCAATACTATGATTTTTTCCCCTTCAAATATGGTTGTTTTAGTTTACAAAGTTATCATGATAAACGGATTTTGATAAAAAATGGATTTTTAGAAGATTCGGAAAATAGTTTCATTTTGAAGAAAAATATTTCATTTATCGATAAAATTAAAAATGAAGATCACAATGATCTAAAAATTTTTTCTTTAAAACATAAAAGGCTTACAAATAAAGAGTTAATAAGAAAAACTTATATTGAATATCCTTTTTATGCTTCAAAAAGTATCATTTTGGAAGATGTTTTAGATGATACGGAAAAAAATGTAATTCATAATTATAATGAAATAAACCAAAAGACTTTGTTTACAATTGGATATGAAGGTAAAACAATTGATAAATATTTACAAATACTTATTAAAAATCAAATTAATACTGTTATTGATGTAAGAAAAAATCCATTTTCTATGAAATTTAATTTTTCAAAAAATAAATTCTCAGAATATTTGAAAAGAGTTAATATTAAATATTTTCATTTCCCCGAACTAGGGATACATTCTTTTCTGAGGTCGAATCTTGAAACACCTGATGATTATAAAAAACTTTTTACTATTTATGAAAGAGAAATTCTCACTAAAAATCAAATCTATATTTACAAAATTTATGAATTGTTAAAAAAATATAATCAGATCGTTTTAATGTGTTTTGAGAAAGACTATCATTACTGTCATAGATATAAAATAGCTGAATGTTGTAATTCTCAATTTAATATTCCAATAAAACATTTATAAATGACATATCTACCTAGAGAAATTCCAAACGCAAAAGTTTTAATAACAGTAAAAACATATCCCCAACCATCGGATTTTCATGGTGAAATTGTTTGCACAGCCGGATTACTTGAGAATGGAAAATGGGTTCGAGTTTATCCAATAAGATATAGGGTATTGCCAAATTTAAATCTAAGAAAATACAGTTGGATTAAATTGGATTTAGTGAAAATCACATCTGATAAAAGACCTGAAACTTACAGACCAAAGATAGATATCGAACAAAATTTAAAAGTTATTGAATGGGTTGATACATCCAATAATTGGGAATTTAGGAAAAGTATTGTATTAAAAGAAGTTTTTTACTCGTTTGATGAATTGATAAAACTTTCAAAGAGCGAAGTAAAAAAATCATTAGCTACAATTAAGCCTAAAGAAATCATTGATTTTAAAATTTTAAAAACTGATAGAGAATGGAAATCAAATTGGCAGGCTCAATGGGGACAATTGGATATTTTTGAACAAATCGCAGTAAATTCAATAATCAGAAAAGTTCCTTACAAATTTTATTATGAATTTGTTACCGAGGATAATATTAAAAGAAAAATAGAAATAGAAGATTGGGAAATAGGTGCACTATATTGGAACTGTTTAAAATCTACTGATGATAATGAAAAAGAAGCACTTGAATTATTAAGAAAAAAATATTTTGATGATTTTGTATATAATAAAGATTTATATTTTTTTGTGGGGACAAATTATTTATGGCATGTAAAGAATTCTCCTAATCCCTTTATGATTATTGGATTATTTTATCCACCAAAAAGTAAAAACGAACAACTATCATTAACTTATGAATAATATAAAACAGAAAGTAAAGCTCGCATTTGCGAGCTTTTTTGTACTGCCACAATTTTTAATATTTGACAACAATCCATCATTCTCACAATTTCGCAGAAGGATTTTATATTTCATATTTGGTTTAATCTTATGAAAAAAATAGTTAAAGTGTCACTACATCTTATACTTGTAGGAGTTGTTTCGGTTATATCCTTTATTGGATTTAAGAAAGCTGTGGAAGCTTTGAATGAGAAGATGGAGAAAAAAGTAAAGGAATAGCAGATAATATGAACAAAAAAGCTCTGAAAAATGAAATTAATAAATATCTCATCCCAAAAACAATTATGTTTGAAAAGGGAAAAGGGTTTATAAGCAATGCTATTATTGAATCTCAAAATATTGTCTGGCAGGAGGAAGGGAAAAGATCTCAATGGTCGCATATTGGTTTTTTTGGAACAGATAGAAAATTCTATGAAAGCACCGTTAAATTCAGTTGGAGGAAACTGACCTACGGGATCAGAGTATCTAAACCCAAAAAGATATTGAAAGAAATAATTAAGAATGATGAAAAGGTAGGATTTCAGTTTGAATTTGAAAATATCTCCGATGAAGATTGGGAAGCTATCACAACCAAAGGGAAGGAACTCAAAAAAAAGAAAGTTACTTATGGCGGATTGGAATTAGTTGGTACACTTATCACTATTTTAAGATGGAAATTAACCAGGAACCCTGATAAACGAAGAAGAATACTACGTGAACACAATCCTTTTGATAAATCGAAATCAATGTACTGCATCGCTTTTGTAGCAGATTGCATTGAAAAAGCAAATGTAAATTATGTGGATGTAGAACATTCGGTCTCAACTGTTGACCACGGCTGGTTTACTAAACTGAAGCATGAGAATAAGAAAATAGAAATATAATATTAAGCTATCCGGGCATTAAAAAAAGGGATAGAAGGTTTAAATATAAAGATGGAGGAAGAATGAGTGCGCCAAGCAAAGCTTGTAATATCTTTTCGGTTAGAGTCCGAAATAGGCAAAGGTTAGCCGCCAGTCTATCACCTATGATGCATTTATGGAGGTAACGAAACAAATGAAGCCATCAGATGGGAGATACCAGACCG
>DAOVQH010000315.1 GCA_030628755.1 Candidatus Cloacimonadota bacterium
ACACTTTCTATTTTATATTTAATATTGAATATTGAAGAAAGAATATTAATATTTAATTCTCAATATTAAATTTTCAATTTCAGGCAGTATATAGTGATGGTGGTTATAGCGGTGAGGTGACACCTGTTCCCATCCCGATCCGGCAGCTGCCGGATAAGCTCACCTGCGCCGATGGTACTGGTCTGGTAACGGTTCGGAAGAGTATGACACCACCATCATTAAGGGATGGTTTTTTATTCTAAAGTTAAAATTTCAGAACACTCCTATAAAACATATATATTCTATTCTATAAGCTCTCTTAAAAAATTCATAGACAAAATAATACAAAATTTTCATTTAGCCGACTAATAATTAAAAATGATTTTGGAGGAAATTATGCAAAATAAAGGTTATTATCGTTTTCCTGATGTAAGAGAAAAAATTGTAATATTTGTTAGTGAAGATGATTTATGGCAAGTTCTATTAAAAGGGGGTATTGCACGAAGATTAACAGCAAATCTTTCTGATTTAAGTTTTCCAAAAATATCTCCTGATGGAAAATGGTTGGCTTATGCAGCTTCAGAAGAAGGATATAGAGAAATATTTTTAATGAATGTAAATGGAAGTGAACAAAGAAGAATCACTTTTCTGGGAACCTTTTCAACTCCTTTGGGATGGAGCGAGGATAGTCAATATATCTACATAAACTCAATGTTTGAACAACCTTTTGATTCAAGTATTTACAAAATTTTTATTAATGGTGGTGAACCGGTAAAAATTCCTGTTGGTTATGCTAATCAAATCAGTTTTGGAAAAACCGGTATTGTTATTGGCAGGCATACAAGAGATACAGCTCGCTGGAAAAGATATAAAGGCGGAACTGCTGGTGAGATTTGGATTGATGTTCAGAATAATGGTGATTTCAAAAAATTATTAAATCTGAATTCCAACCTGATCTGTCCAATGTGGATTGAAGATAGAATTTACTTTATTTCCGACCATGAAGGAATCGGAAATATTTATTCCTGCAATCTAAAAGGGAAAGAAATTAAAAGACATACAGACCATAATGAATTCTATGTTCGTAATGCCAGCACTGATGGAAAAACCATTGTATATCATGCTGGAGCAGACTTGTTTACTATTGATATTCAAAAAAATAAATATCAAAAAATTAAAATTAATTATTTCAGTTCTCATACACAAACAAATAGAAAATTCATTGAGCCCACCAAATATTTGCAGGGTTATGATTTACATCCAAAAGGAACTTATACAGCACTTGCAATAAGAGGGAAAGTTGCTTCGTTTGCCAATTGGTCGGGTCCTGTGAAGCAGTGGGGTAAAAAAGATGGAATTCGTTATCGTATGCCTACCTGGTTATATGATAACAAACATCTTGTTTCTACAACAGATGAGATCGATGGTGAAGATAGAATTTTGATGATGGATATTGAAAAAAATACAGAGGATGTTCTTAAAAAATTTAAGGTTGGAAGAGTTCATGGTATTTTTCCCTGTCCAAAAGAAAATAAAGTAATGATAACCAACCACAGGAATGAATTAATTCTTTTAGATTGTGATAAAAAGACTTCCAAGATTCTTGATATAAGCGATTATCATAGAATTGGAAGTGTAGGTTGGAGTCCAGATGGCAAATGGATTACTTATGATTTTCTCAACACTATGGAAACAAGTATTATCAAGGTTGCGGAAATTTCTTCAGCAAAGGTTTATGAAGTTACAAAAGCTTTCAGGTATGATTTTTCCCCGATTTTTTCTCCAGATGGAAAATATATCTACTTTATTGGTGATAGAACTTTCTATCCTGTTTATGATTCTATGCAATTTGAATTGAGTTTTATCAAATCGGCAAAATTGTATGCAATACCCTTGAAAAAAGAAATTAAATCTCCTTTTATTCTTGAACCTAAATCTCCTGCCGGTGATGAAAAAGAAGATAAGAAAAAAAAGGAAGATAAAAAAGATAAGAAAGAAGAAATAAAAGTTGAAATTGAATTTGAAAATATAATAAAAAGAATGATTGAATTTCCGATTAATGCAGGAATGTATGATTCTTTAGAAGCATTTGAAAAAAAAGTCTTTTATCTTGAATATCCCAGAGATTGTTTGAAAAAAGATGATAATCAATGGTGGGGTGAACCGAAACCACGACAAATTATAAAGATGTATGATTTTGAAAAAATGCAGGAAGATACACTTATCAAAGATATTTCCAGTTTCAAACTTTCTCTTATTGGAAGTAATATGATTGTTCGCAAAGCAGGTGAATTAAGTATTTATAAAACCGGTGAAAAACCAAAAGAGAAAGTGAAGAAAAAATATTCTGTTGAAGGTGGTGCGATTGAAATGTCCAGGATTAAGATTGGTATTAATCCCCGTGCAGAATGGAAACAAATGTATAGAGAAGCATGGCTTTTGCAAAGGGAACATTTCTGGACTAAAAATATGAGTGGAATTGACTGGGAATTGGTTTATAAAAGGTATCTTCCATTATTAGACCGGGTTGGCAGTCGTGGTGAATTTTCTGATCTTATCTGGGAAATGCAAGGGGAACTTGGAACTTCTCATTGTTATGAATTTGGTGGTGATTATCGCAAACATCCAAATTATATGATGGGAAAACTTGGCTGCTCTTATGAATTATCAAAAGATGGCAATTACTTCATTTTTAAAGATATTTATTTTGGTGATCCAACCAATGAAAATGAAATTTCTCCTTTGTTGGCTCCGGGAGTAAATATTGAAGCTGGTGACCATTTGCTGGCAATCAATGGTTCTAAAGTGAATAAAAATGTAAATCCACGAGAATTATTGGTAAATCTATCTGAACAAGAAGTTACATTAACAGTTCGCAAAAAAGGAAA
>DAOVQH010000096.1 GCA_030628755.1 Candidatus Cloacimonadota bacterium
ATCCAGGATGACCTGGTTCCTTCTAATTCTATACTAAGGGAGTTTATTGGCGGAAGTATTTACCAGTATTAAAGTATTATAAATTATTCCTCTGACTCCTCTTCATCTTCCATATCTGATGGTTTTATTCTCTCCGGTGTTTTAATGAATTTTTCAATTTTTATCATCATAAACTCTACAATACTGAAACTTGTACTGATAGTTAGCATAATGATAAATGAATTAGTAAAATACCTGATAATGAACTGACTCATAATGGATGTTTTTAAGATTAAATGAACAATGATATGAACCAGGGTATAACCAAAGGAAGCCATAATACTGAACGTGAGATTTCTCAAAAACCTTATCTTCCTGAACCAGATCAATTTGAAAATAATCATATAAACCAGAAAGAGAAAAAGTGCATACAAGACCAGAGGAATAAATCCCCCCATCTTGATCAGCATAGAAGTTTTTTTCAGGATCAATGCGTATAAAACAGAAAGAAACATAACAACTATGAAGGAATCAATTACCCGAAGATATTTAGTTGTAAAATAAACAAAACTTCCTAAAATGGAAAATATAACAAACTGGAAACCCAATTGATGAATATTTAATATATTGTAATTCAGCAAAGAACATACAATTGCACTTAGAAACAAACTTACTACCAAAAGCAATATAAAAAATATTATTTTCTGGAAATTCATTTTGCCCCCTGTATCACAGTCACTCTTGACTGTGTACTTATTTTGCCATGTGTATCACAGTCACTCTTGACTGTGTATATAAATCAAAATTGTTTATGAAATATAAAACTTAATTAACAAATATCCACTGAACATTGAAATTAAAGTGAGTTCCGGGAAGTTTATGAGAAACAGGATATGCGAAAAGATGATCTGTGTTTGTCAGGTTAACTGCATCAACCCAGATTTTGAATCTATCGGTAATTTGAAATGCCAGGTATGCATCTATATTTGAATTTTTCATTTTGAATATGCAATCTGCTCCATCGCAGGTATATTCATATTCCGATGTATAAAAATGACTCAAACCCAATTTGATGGCATTGTTATATTTTAAGTTATAAACTAATTCCAGTATTGTTTTTGCCTGCCATGTGGGAAGTGGTTGAGAATATTCATAGTTGATATCTCTGTATAGAGTCCAGCTAATTAGATTTATTCCAAAACTTTTTATCTTAAATCTAATATCATTTGATATTTCAACAAATCGGTTATCTTTTCTTTTATGTTTTTGTGGAGTCTCTGTTCCATAGATCGCTTCTAATCTTAAAAAAGATGGATTTAGTATTAATCCGACTCCCATCTTCTCTTTTGGATGATTAGGGTTACCTACACTGTCTTCATGTATAAAATATTTTGCTGTTGAAGATATGGGTTTGAATATCTTTCCACCAATTTTCGAAGAAAGAAGATAATTATCTTCATCCTGGTAATAACCACTATTTCCAATATTGAATAATAAAATATCTGAACTTTGATTTAGTGTAAGAATATTAAATGAAGAGTCATCTGATCTTTCCCGGAGATATTCCCATATTAAAGATATAAAGTGGTTATTATTTTGTAAGGATTTTGTTAACATAAATTCGGTTAATGTCCTGTTTAATGTATCAATCTCTGTCTTCTCGTAACGTCCTCCAATATTAAGATACCTGTTTTCAAACAAGATGGCACTGTCAGATGTCCATTCTTTGATTTTAGGATTTTCAGGGATTTCTGGTGCATTCACTAATTTATTTGTATGAATTTCCTGGTCGATAGTTGTATGGTAAAAATGTAATTTAACCCAGTTAAAGTTATAGAAGAGATGCAGGTTTAAATTTCTGGATTTTTCATTTACACCCAGCCATTTCCCATCCTGTCCGATATAATCTGCTTCAAAGTTCAAATTTGTTATTCCCAGAATATTTCCTTTCTTCAGGGAAACTGTGGCATGGTTCATATCGACATCACCCAGTCCAAGGAAAGATTCGGTGATTGCCACAGGGAGTTCATAATCATCTTGCCTAAAATGGATAAAATCACGCTTAAATTCAGTATTGAAGAAGGGTTTGTAGTTTTGTAGGATATGGGTATTGGATACTTCAAAAGGAATTATTGTGAATCCATTTTTTATAAAGCGAATATCCGGGTCAAATGGAGACTTCAAATGGAAATTCTCATTGTAAATTAAATAGGGGAGAAACAGATATTCACGCATCAGATTTTTCTGGTTAATATGTGCTTCAACATCTTTCTTTAGAATTTTCAATGCGGAAATTGTTGTATCTGGAATTTCTTCTTCAAAAATTTCTAAACTATCCTCTTTCGCAGGTATAAATAATAGCGAGTCTATTTCAGTTTCTTCAGGTATAACATTATTTTGTGCAAGAATTATTACAGGAAAGGTAATCATTATCAACAGAATTATAAGGAAATACATATTGTATCTTATATTTTTCATTTTGCTTTTATCTTTTTTAAAAAATCATATCCATTTTTTTTCTTTATACCAGTTGTATGTAGTTTGCAGATTTTGAATAATATTTTTTGAAGGTTTAAAATCTAATAATTTCTCAGCTTTTTCGTTGTTTACGAGCCAGTATGCTTCTTTGAGTTCTTTGATTTTTTCACGGTTAATGATTGGAGGTTTTTTACTGAATATTGAGAAGAATTCTCCGATTAAAGCTATCAGGTATGATAAAAATTCCGGAACGCGTATTGTTATAGAATAAGTGTTCATTACACTTCCTAAATTTTGAATAAAATTTTCTAATGAGTATGCTTCATTATTGGAAGCGAAAAATACCTGATTATAGGCTTTTTCATTTCCCAGTGTTTTTGATATTATCTCAGCAAGATCATTAACGTAGATAAGGTTGATATATTTTTTCTTGAATCCAGTTATAAAAGCCAGATGCGACTTCATGAGTTTAAAGTACTGAAGAAAATCCTTATCACCTGGACCAAAAACCGCTACCGGTCGAATTATGGTCCATGGTTTTTTAGCTTTTTCTTTGATAATGTTTTCAGCCAGGAATTTACTTTTTCCATACATTGAAATAGGTTTACATTCATCCGATTCGATTTTCGGGGTGGTTTTGCTTTGTGCTGGTCCTACAGCTGCCTGGCTGCTGATAAAAACGAATTGTTTCAAAGATTCGGTTTCATTGAAAATATCCACCAGTTTTTCAGTTAGATCGACATTGATTTCTTTGAATTGCTGCCAGGTTCTGGCGCGGGTAAGAGCAGCAGTATGTATCAGAATTTCGACATCTTTTAAAATTTCTGCAATCTTATCAGGTTTGTGATAATCAATATAAACGATATTACTATCTTCAGGCAAAAGCTCAATATTGGAACCATGTCTAACCAGACTGATTACATCGTAATTTTTTTTTTTAGTATTTTGGTTAGAGTGCTCCCGATAAATCCATTAGAACCTGTAATCGCAATATTTTTCATAAATGTAACTTCGAAAAAGAGAATAAAATGGTCAAACTTTTTTGTTTATTACTTCAAATAAACGATATCCAGAAAAATGTAAAACTTGACGATAAAGATTGAATTAATAAATTTCGCCGTAATTAATCTTTAAGTTATGTTCTGGAATCGGAGAAATTTTATGAATATTATTCTGATTGGAATTCAGGGCAGTGGAAAAGGAACACAAGCTAAGCTTCTGGAAAATAGATTTGGATGGGAACATATTACCACAGGTGATCTGTTCCGTAAGGACATAGAGCAGAAGACGGAATTAGGAGTTCTGGTTAAAAAGTATATTGATGAAGGAGAACTTGTACCGGATAAATATGTTTTCGAAATTGTTAAGAACGCTCTTAATCAGGCTGTGAAGGGCTTCATACTCGATGGCTTTCCCAGGAATATCGAACAACTAAAATTTCTTATAAAGAACTTTGAAATAGACAGTGTTGTACTGCTCGATCTTACTGATGATAAAGCTATTGAACGTTTAATGGCTCGAAGAATTTGCAAAATTTGTAAAAAAGATTATAATATACTTTTTAAAAAACCTAAGAAACCCGGGATTTGCGATGTTTGTGAAGGCGAATTGATTCAAAGAGATGATGATAATAAAGATGTTATTAGCAAGAGAATAGAAAAATTCCATATTGAAACTAAGAAGGTTATAGAATACTTTACTGAAAAGGATTTGTTAATTCACATCAATGCAGACCAGTCATTAGAAGCAATTCACGAGGAAATCGTTAAAAAATTGAATGCTTAAAAGAGTATAATTTTAATGTATAAATCAAAATTTTTATATATAATAGAAAAAATTGTAAATTTCATACTTAATTTATTCGCTTTAATAAATGTTCAGCTCCTTTTCTTAACTCTTATCAGTATTGATAAAGAGCTGATTAGCCAATATACTCAGATTTCTATATATTTTTTAATTCTCAACATAATTTTGAGAGTAATAAATACTGGAATTTCACAAAAAATAATTGTGAAAATTCTCCCTGATATTTTGTTCATTTCCATAGGATTGCTTGTAAAAGACTCGGAAAAAGTTTTTCAGTTTTATCTGCTCGGGAGACAAACATTCTATCTGATTCGTTCTTTTGCCTTAAAAACTTACAAAGGTGCATTTTTTGATAAACTCTCAGATAACCCACCAGTGTTAGTTCTATTCAGTTTTTTTGTCGCAATTTTCCTTGGTTCGCTGATGTTAATGCTTCCTGCAGCTACAGTATCAGGTGAAGAAACTTCACTTCTGGGAGCGTTGTTTACTTCTACTTCCGCAACCTGTGTAACCGGATTGATTGTGTATAATACAGGAACGCATTTTACACTATTCGGTCAACTTATAATCCTTTTCTTAATTCAAATCGGTGGTCTGGGCATAATGACCATATCCAGTGCGTTTGCTGTTATGCTCGGTCAAAAGCTTAGTTTAAAGAGAGAATCTTTAATCCAAAATGTTGTGGGTGAATCCAGCAAGATTGATATGATCAGCTTGGTTAGAAGTATCTTAATAGTAACGATTATCTTTGAATTTATCGGTGCAGTTATTCTCTATTTTACTTTTATTTCCCAAATGTATTCTCCAAATAGGGCGATATATCATTCTGTTTTTCATTCGATCTCAGCTTTCTGTAATGCTGGATTCAGCTTATATCAGAACAGCTTCATGGGATTTAAATCTAATTTTAATATCAATTTTGTGATAACTTCCCTGATAATTTTAGGAGGAATTGGATTTCCGGTTATGGTTGATATTAGAAGAACGATTTTAAATAAATTCAGAATATCAAGATTATATCTACATTCAAAGATTGTTTTGACCTGCACAATTACATTATTGATTTTAGGAGCGATTGCATTTTTTATCTCTGAATATAATAATGAAATGAAAGGTTTCAATTTTCTCGATAGACTTTATACTTCCTATTTCCAATCTGTAACCACAAGAACTGCTGGATTCAATACAATAGATACCGCAAATCTCAGTAAGGGTTCCATATTAACTTCGACTCTGCTTATGTTTGTGGGTGCTTCACCGGGTTCAACCGGAGGTGGTGTTAAAACAACTGCTCTAGTTGTGGTTTTCGTATCAGTACTGGCAATGTTCAGGGGCAATAGAGATGTAAATATATTTAAAAGAAAAGTATCGGAAGGTATTATAAAGCGTGTTATGGCTCTGGTTGCAGCTTCTATTACATTTCTAACTGTTATGATATTTCTTTTACTTCTAATAGAGAAATTTAGTTTTGAACAAACTGTTTTTGAAGCCTTCTCCGCTTTTGGAACAGTGGGGCTTTCAATGGGAATTACACCCTTGCTATCAAGTGCTGGAAAACTCATAATAATACTTCTGATGTATCTTGGAAGGGTTGGTCCCTTAACCTTGATTTTTGCAATTTCTGCAAGTTCAGTAAAATCTAACTTTACATATATTGAGGGAAAAATAAGTATTGGTTAAGTAAAACAAAGGAGTAATTATGGCAAAATTTGCAGTTATCGGATTGGGCAAATTCGGTATAAATGTAGCAACAACTTTATTCGAAAAAGGCGCTGAAGTTATAGCTATTGATAACAATCAGTCATTAATAGACGAAATCAGCGGAAGAGTCAGCGTTGCCATAAATATGAACAGTACAGATGAAAACGCTCTGAAATCCAACAGAATCCAGGATGTGGATGCTGTGATTCTAGCGATAGGAAACAACATTGAAGTAAGTGTTTTAACGAGTGTAATTCTTAAGAAATTGGGTGTCAGTAATATTTACGCAAAAGTAGATAGCAAAGTGCATGCCAGAATTCTGGAACTGCTTGGAATTCAAAATATAATATTCCCTGAAGAACAAATTGGGAAGCAGCTTGCAAATTCATTGATCTCCAGTAGTGTTCTTGAATATATTGACCTATCCAGTGGTCACAGCGTTGTCGAGCTTGTCATACCGGATGAGTGGGCAGGTAAGACACTTCAACAGCTGGCACTTCCAACCAAAAAAGGTGTGAATATCGTTGCAATTAAATATACAACCCAGAGTGTTACCGAGGAAGGAGAAAACATAATCGAAAAGAGAATAAACGATATGCCCGGCGCAAATGATGTGGTCAACGAAGATGATGTGCTGGTTCTGATAGGACCCAAGACAAAGATCGATGATTTGATAAAAGAAACCTCTAAAAAAGGATAGAATTATGCGACTTTCATTTACCGTTAAAATTAGATTATTAATTATTTTAATATTTATAATCTCCATAATTCAAGCGGGAATAATCCTGCATCTAATTGGCATTTCAATTGATATCAGCCAGACAAAGATCGATATCCAGAACACACTTTTTATCACGATATTTCTCCAGTTTATTCTTGCTTTAATAGTGATATTTTACATCCCAGTCTTCCTGCATAAAGCATTTGCGGAAATTCATAATATTCTGAAAGACATTTCCCAGGGAATTTATAATATCGATATTGACCTCGATAATTTCAAAACCACACTGGATAAAGAATTCTATGCTGTGATGTTATCCTTGCAGGAAATGTTGAAATCTGTTCTAAATTTTGATAAACTGAAGAAAGATAAGATCGTGGAGCATCACAACCGGATAGTAGCTATTTTGAACTTAACTGAGGATGGCTTTATCGCGCTGGATATGAAAGGAAATATATCTTACATCAATGACAAAGTTGTAGAAGTTTTTCCGGCAATAAATGAAAAAACTAATATGATAGATACTAACTTCCCACCTGAAATTGAAAATAACATTAAAAAATACACTCTGAATATTCTGAAGACACAAACCAAGCAAGAACCACAACAGTTTTTTGTTCCAGCTTTGAAACGACATATTGTTTTGAATAGTGCTGTTGTCCGCGATTCGAATGGACAACCTGCAGGAGTGATTATTTCCTTCACAAATCTGGAGAAGAAAAAACAGCAGAAAGAAGACGAGTAACAACAAAACTGGATGAGAATAAAATATTCAAAAAAATCCTTTCAGAGGATAGATAAATTCCTTATTGAGCAGGATATTGAAGAACTTTATTCAAGGTCATTCATTGATAGATTAATCTCCGACGAACAGATAAAAGTCAACAACGAAACTATCAAGAAAAGTAATCTTTTGAAAGAGGGAGATATAATAGATATTTCTGTCCCTAGAAAAAAACCATTGGAGATCGAACCGGAAAACATACCTCTCGATTTTATCTGGCAGGATAAGTACATAGCAATTATCAATAAACCCGCTGGTGTGGCTGTTCATCCCGGAGCTGGAAATCCGAAAGGTACAATTGTCAATGCCCTGATGTTTCATTTAAAAGGAAAACTTTCTTATGCTCATGATCCGCTTCGCCCCGGGATAGTTCATCGGTTGGATAAAGATACAACAGGTCTTTTAATCGTTGCCAAGGATGATAAAACACATTCTCTTCTTTCGAGAATGTTCCAGGAAAGAAAAATAAAAAAATTCTATAAATCTATCACAGTTGGAATTCCAAAAGAAACTGAAGGAACAATTGAAACTTTTATAGACCGAAGCAAAAAGGATAGAAAAAAAATGGGGGTTTCTCTATCAGGGAAAAAAGCAATTACACATTACAAAGTACTTGAATATTATGATTTTTTCTCTTTCGTAGAAATTATCCTGGAAACTGGCAGAACTCACCAGATAAGAGTTCATTTCTCCAATATTA
>DAOVQH010000135.1 GCA_030628755.1 Candidatus Cloacimonadota bacterium
AAACTATCCTTGAAAAGATCCTTCATTATGAGAAGGAGCCCTATATGGGAAGTACTCACTGGTTTGAAAATGCCTGTTTAGTGGCAGGAAATTGGAGCTCTAGTACTCCCCATCCAACAACCCCTGTAAAAGTTACTAAGTGGCTCAGAGATAAGATGTTAAATTATGGATACAATGAAATCGATGAGATATACTATCCTCCGACATATCCTGGAACTTCTGAAATTACTTCATCAATAAACGACGGTGTAAGCATCGTGAGTTATCGTGGCTGGGGAGATGCAAATGGCTGGCATTATCCATACTTTCATACACAAGATGTTGAGAATTTAGACAATGGATTCTTTCTCCCGGTGATTACTTCCTTTGTTTGTAATACCGGTGATTTTGCAAATGTTAATGTTGATCCCTGCTTTGGAGAAAAATGGATAAGGGCTGGAAGTCCATCCATTCCAAAAGGCGGGGTGGTTTTTGTGGGACCTTCTGATCTTTACACAAATACAAAGTTCAATAATTCTATATTTTCCGGTTTTTATGCAGGTATGCTTGATGAAGACATCTTAACTTTTGGTAGTGCAGTTCTAAGAGGAAAACTTGAACTCTACAATAATTTTCCTCTTAACAGAGAACCCGAGGGTAAAGTTGAGTTCTATTTCCATGTATATAATATTTTAGGGGATCCCTCCCTCACTATGTGGAGTACTGTTCCCGAAACTATAAATTGTACTCTACCAGCAGAAATAAGCCTGGGAACGAATTATCTGGAAATTGATCTTCCCGAATTGGAAGGCGGGATAGTTACTGCAATTAAACAAGGTGAATTCTTTGCTGTGGGTATTGTTGAAAAT
Source organism: Candidatus Cloacimonadota bacterium (assembly GCA_030628755.1). Lineage (GTDB taxonomy): Bacteria > Cloacimonadota > Cloacimonadia > Cloacimonadales > TCS61 > JACNIV01. The sequence continues at coordinate 849 of DAOVQH010000135.1, forward strand.
GGACTGGCAATCCTTTATTTGAATTCTGGAACTCCCGGTGAAATTGAAATTACTATAACGAAACCCAATTATCATCCATTTATAGAAACGATAGATGTTGTGTCTGAAAATATCGATATAGGATTGTATAATTTTGACACTATCGGTTCTGTTATTTCCGGTGAAAATATTCAACTAGCTATTACCCTGAAAAATTATGGTTCTCAAATAGTAAATTCTGTATCAGCTGATCTTTCCTGTGATAGTCAGGAAATAAATATAATAACATCCTCTGCTGATTTTGGTGATCTTGATCCCGGAGAGACATCCACCCGGAATTATGAAATTGAAATTCTTCCAAGCTGTCCTGATAATACGGTTCTGGAATTCACATTGGATATCTCCGATGGAAGCACAGCCAAATTCGAAATAATTGTAAGCGGATTGTTGTTCGAAGTAACAGGTGTTACTGTTAACGATGAGAATGGAGTTTTAGACCCCCTCGAAGAAAGCGATATCTCGGTTACAATCGAAAATATCGGTACTTTTAATGCAGTTGGTTTACAAGCTGAATTGGTTGCTCTTACAACAGATGCAACAATTACAAGTTCGCAGTTCACAATTGGAAATATTAGTATAGATGAAACAGGAACAGCGGACTTTACAGTACTTGTTAGTGGTGAATGTCATGTGGGAAAAAGTATTCCTTTCAGAGTGGTCCTCACAGATGAAAATGGTTTACAAACTTCTGCTTACTTTAATCTTGAGGTTGGGGAAATTGATAATCGAGCGCCCACGGGTCCGGATATATATGGTTATTATGCTTATGACAGCTTTGATGTTTTTTATACGAACTGCCCTGAATACCAGTGGTATGAAATCGACCCGGAAGAAGGGGGAAGTGGAACGGTTATCTTAATGGGAGACGATGTCTCTGAAACGATTGCAATGCCTTTTGATTTTCCTTTTTATGGTGTTGTAAGCGATAGTATAACTATCTGTTCAAATGGATGGATTTCAATTCAGCCAACCTGGGAGACATATTTCCGAAACTGGAATATTCCCTCTGCTCTTGGACCTTATGCAATGATCGCTCCTTATTGGGATGATCTAATAGGTGAACTGATAGGTGAGGAGCATGAACAGATGAGAATTTGTTATTATTACGATGTGAGTGAAGATATATTTATAGTGGAATGGAATAAGTGTGTAAATCGTTTTGATAATGCTTCCATAGAAAAATTTGAATTAATTCTTTATGATCCTGCTGTGTATCCAACAACCGATGGAAATGGGGAAATACAGTTCAATTATCACACTATTAGTAATCCTGATGTTAATAGTAATTATTCCACAGTTGGAATAGAAAATTTTACCCAGTCTGATGGACTTCTTTACACCTATGCTGATATTTATCCAGCAAGTGCTTCTTCTTTACAAAATAATCTTGCAATCAGGTTTTCCACCGATCCTCCGGAATTTACTGGACCCTCAGTCCCCACAGCAAATTTTTCAGCTGATATAACTATAGGAATTGCACCCTCAGAAGTGAACTTTACAAATAATTCAACTCCAGTTTATTTTTTCAATTCTTATGAGTGGGATTTTGGAGATGAATCTCCGATATCTACAGAAGTGAATCCGACTCATATTTATACTGAATCTGGTCTATTTGATGTGAGTCTAACTGTAACAAATTCTGAAGGTTCCGATACATTAGTAAAGGAAGATTATATTACAGTATATGAAGCTCCAACCGCAGTCTTTTTAGCAGAACCAACAATAGGTATATCGCCTTTAACAGTTGCTTTTAGTGATTCATCATCTGGTGTTATTGAAGATTGGTTATGGGATTTTGGAGACAGTTGTAGTGACACACTTCAAAATCCTGTGCATACCTACAATGAAGCAGGTATTTATACTGTAAGTTTAATTGTCTCTAATCCTGTTGATGCAGATACTTTAATAAAGGAAGATTATATTACAGTCTATCCTTCAGAAAATCTTATCTGGCCCGGGGATACAAACTACGATGGTATTGTGACTGAAGATGATATTGTTCCTATTGGAATTTACTGGCGAGAGGTAGGGACAGCACGACCATCCACTTCTTTTGACTGGGCAGGAAATAATTATCCTGAGAACTGGGACATACCTTTAGCTTCCATTGCAGATTGTAATGGAGATGGAGAAGTTAATATAACTGACGTTTTAGGGATCTGTCTCAATTGGAACTTTACACATACTGTGGTTATGTGTGCTTCACCTGCTGTTGGAGAACTTGAAGAATATCGGGAAAATTTTGTCGAGTTGTATAATTCGCTCGAAAATAATGGTATTGAACTGCTCTTAAAAAATCACATAGCAGAATTGTTTGATCTTCCAATAATTGAACCAGATATTGTAAATAGGCTTTCTCAAAATTATCCCAATCCATTCAATCCGGTTACAAATATTTCTTACAGCATAGCAACTAATGGACAAGTTGAACTTTCTATCTTCAACATTAAGGGTCAGAAAGTGAAAACATTAATGAATGACAATATCGAAAAAGGAACACATTTGGTTACATGGAATGGTAAAGATGAAAATGGAAATGCAGTATCCAGCGGATTGTATTTCTACCAGTTGAAAATAAATAATAAACCATTTTCTACGAAAAAAATGTTGTTGTTGAAATAGTGACCTTCGGAATGTCCGGCAGCTGCCGGATTCTTGCTTTTCTTGCTTGTCCGGCGTAGCTTTAGCGAAGTCGGGACCTTCCGAATGGTTTAAAAGTCCTAATGTAAGTAAGGAGCTTTTAATGAAAAGATTGTTGTTAATTGTTTATGTGACCCTTTCAATATTGGTAATATCCTGCTCTGATAATTGTACAGAACCTGATAAAGAAAATTTAAAGCTATTTATAACTCCTTCTGAACAAACAGTAACTGTGAATTCTGAGGTGACTTTCTCTGTTCAAATAGAAAACGTTTCAGACCTCTTTGCTTTCTCAGGGGAGATTGTTTTCGATAGCACAAAAGTTTCTATACCAGATAATCCAATAACAGAAGGTGAATTCTGGACCGGTGACCTGATCTCAACAAGTCAGAATGAATCTGATAGATTATGCATTGCCATTGGTTTGGTGCAAACTGAAGAAGAAGATGGCATTGATGGTGAAGGAATTTTATTCTCTTTTAAATTAATAGGATTTGCTTTAGGGGAAAGTGATTTAACGTTCGATAATTTATATATTATTAATGAAGATGGTGATTTAGTTGAAGGTTTTGTTGAGATGGAAATAACCAATGGTAAAATAATTATTCAATAAAAAAATGTATAGTCTAATAATTGGATTATTAATTCTGATTATTTTTGGAATTATTGAATATCGACGAAATAGTGTTTATCGAAAAAATATTCCAATGATAATTCATGTAAATGGTACGCGCGGGAAATCCAGTGTAACACGTCTGATCGCAGCGGGACTTAGAGCAGGTGGGAAAAAAACAATTGCAAAAACTACCGGTTCTGCTCCCAGCCTTATATTTGAAAATGGTAAAGAAACTCTGATCATCAGGCATCACGATGCGAATATCAAAGAACAGCTTAAAATAATTAAATTTGCTGCAAAAAGAAAAGTGGAGATTTTAGTTCTCGAATGTATGGCAGTAACTCCTGAATATCAGTGGGTAACTGAGCATGAAATCGTGAATTCCGATATTGGAGTGATAACAAATGCCAGACCTGACCATCTTGATTTGATGGGACCGGGAATGAAAAATGTGACTCTTTCTCTGTGCAATACCTTACCTCCGGGTGGAGTAGTATTTACTGCAGAAAAGAAGATGTTCCCATTAATAGAAAAGCAGGCGGAAAAATCTCAGACCAAACTCTTTCGAGCGAATGAAGAAACTGTAACAGATAAAGAAGTACAAGGATTTTCTTACATTGAACATAAAGAGAATATTGCGCTTTCTTTAATGGTGTGTGAGCATTTAGGAATTGATAAAAAGACCGCATTAAAAGGTATGCATAAAGCAAAACCTGATATTGGTGCTTCAGAGATTTTTTTCACTAAATATGAAAAAAAGGATATTTATTTCGCTCATTCATTTGCTGCAAACGACCCTGAATCCACAGAATTTCTGATTACCTACATTAGAAAGTTATATCCGGAAATTGAATCTGTCATAATTATTTTAAGTACCCGCGCAGATAGAATGTTCCGTTCAAAACAGCTAATTAGAATGCTTAATAATATCGATTTTGATAACCTTTTCCTGATTGGGGATCAAACTAAAACCATAAAGTCATATGCTCTCAAACATAATATCCCTGTTAAAAAAATCATAGGTTGTGGCTGGATAAGTGGTGAGAAACTGCTAAAAAAGGTTGCTAATCTTACAGCTAAAGAATTAATGTTACTTGGAATTGGGAATATTGGAGGGAACGGCGGGATTATACTGAAATATTTCAAAGAGAGGACCAAATAGTTTATGTTTGAAGTTGCAATTGGTTTGGGTGTACTAATCAGTTTGTTTTTCCTGGAAACTTTTGGGGTTGCAGCCGGCGGAATAGTTGTTGCTGGATATGTTGCGATCTTTTTGCATGAACCGATGACGATTCTGGCTACTCTTATTATAAGTTTTATAGTTTATTTCATTGTTAAAATACTTGGGAACATGATGTTCATATATGGCAGGAGGAGAATGGTGATCACTGTTCTGCTTGGATTTGTTCTAGGATGGGCTGCTCGATATTATGGATTATTCTCAGGTTTCCCTGCAGATTATTCCGTAAACGTAATTGGATATATAATCCCCGGTTTGATAGCAAATTCCATGGAGAAACAGGGAATTATAAAAACTTTGTCGATTATGCTCGTTGCAGCTGTAGTAGTTCGTTTTTTATTAGTTCTAATATTTGGCGGGAAACTGATAGTATAATGTATTATAAAGAAAATGCGATATGCAAAATATAAAAAAAAATGTCTTTCTGAGAAAAACTTACACCCTGTTATGCAACAGGGCAGGAAGGCATACGACGATTTATCACGTCGTAGCCTTGGCGAAGATGGAAGGATCTCTCGACCATGAGTTCCTTCGAGGGTCAGAAAGATTAGAGTTCCTCCAGCCTTCGCCAGCTTCGGCTTGGCAAGCAGGATGACATTAAGGTTGTGAAATGGACAATGTATATTATGTTTACATCCTCACAAATAAAACAAATAAGGTTCTTTATACTGGTGTTACAAGCAACCTGATAAAACGTGTTTATGAACATAAGCATAAACTTGTTGATGGGTTTACAAAGAAATATAATGTGAATAAATTGGTTTATTATGATTATTCAGAAGACGTATATGGAGCTATACAAAGAGAAAAACAAATAAAGGGAAAATTAAGAAAAAAGAAAATTGAAATGATTGAATCGATGAATCCTGACTGGAAGGATTTGTATCTGGAATTAATTGATGAATAATAATATAGCATCTGTCTTTCTGTCCGGCAGTTGCCGGATACAAAGGCATACGACGATTTATCACGTCGTAGCCTTGGCGAAGATGGAAGAATCTCTCGTTTTATGAGTTCCTTCGTGGGTTCGAGAGAGTAGAATTCCTCAGGATGACAAAAGGTATTTAAAAGAAATGGATTGTCTTTCTGAGAAAAACTTACAGAGGCATACTTACGAAGAATCTTTTAACCATGAGTTCCTTCGAGGGTCTGAAAGATTAGAGTTCCTCGATAGCCATGTGGCATCGCAAAGCAGGATGACAAAAACATCGATTTTATAAATATTAAATAAGGAAAAGTAATGTTTATTCCAAGCGCTAAATCAAATTTAAGTCTAATACTATTGGTTATTATTGGAATTGCTCTTTTTATCTGGGTAGATAACAGCAGGATATTTATTAAAGAAAGTTATTTTAAAAAAAAGTATGAAGCTGCTCAGTTAATGAAGCAAGCTGAAGATATCATTAAGCAATATCGTTCAGCTCAGAATGTTGTAATCGATGAAGTTAACGACCCGAATAGAACAACACTCATTGGCGAAAAGAACACTCTGATTAC
>DAOVQH010000041.1 GCA_030628755.1 Candidatus Cloacimonadota bacterium
AAATGAAATTACTCCCTTTAATATTTTTGTGCTGGGATATGGTCATGTTTCAGCAGGATGCCAGAGAATCCTTTCTGCATTACCTATTGTAAAAATTGATCCTGACAATCTAAAAAAACATCAGAATAATTATAAAGATAACAAAATCTATCTTTCAGTTTTCAAGGAAAAACACCTGGTAGAAAGAAAAGACAGAAGTAAATTTGAACTTCAGCATTTCTTTGATTATTGTTCAGAATATAATTCCAGGTTTGCAGAATATCTGCAATATTGTAGTGTTTACATGAATGCCATTTATTGGAATCCTGATTGCCCTGTTTACCTGAAAAAAACTGAGCTAGCTCAAATTCAGGGTAGAGATCAGAAACTGCTTATTATTGGTGATATCAGTTGTGATATTAAAGGGTCAGTGCAGGCTACAGTAAAACATACAACTCCTGATGATCCTGTTTTTATATACGATGCTAAAATCGGTGAGGATACAAATGGATTAATTGGAGACGGATTCGCTGTTTGTGCTGTTGATAACCTGCCATGTGAATTTTCAAAAGAAGCTTCAGATAGTTTTTCTAAAATACTAATGCCATTTATGGAAAAAATGCTTTTGAATGATTATTCAAAACCCATTAAAGATTCTGATTTGCCAGATGAAATTAAATCTGCGTGTATAGCTCATCAGGGGAAGTTAGAGCCGGATTTTGAATATTTGGAAGAGTATTTAGCCACTGAGGCACCCCGATACAGTCATTCTTCCTTACGGGGCAGGCAAAGACACAAAGAAAAGTAAGATTTTCGGAATGCTTAAATTGGTTGAATTAATTAAATCAGCGATTAAGGAAAATAGAAAGATGACAAACAACTTTTTTGATATCTTGTCCCCAAGCCCCAGCTTGGGGACATAAAGAGTTTTCATTCCCAAGCAAGGGCTTGGGAACGAGGTTGAAAGTCAGTGTCCGTCAGTATTCGTCTGTGTTTGTCAGTGGCTGAAAAAGGAGAATTTATGGGTAAAATAGTAACCGCAGGAAATAAAGGAAAATCCATCCGCTCGGATTGTTTTATTACTCTTGAAATAACAAATAGCGGTGGAATAAAAATAGATCTTCAAAGCAAAGTAAAATCTCTTTTTGGAGACTCAATAGTTAAACTTTGCAAGGATGAACTGAAATTCTTTAAAATAAAAAACTGTAAAATAATCATTGAAGACACCGGAGCTCTGGATTTTGTTATAGCAGCCAGGATCGAAGCTGCTGTTAAGCAGTGTATCGATACTGATAAGGAATACCTTTTAGATGTAATTCCTGAAAATAAATACCATACAGGAAAAGATCAAAATCGTCGTTCCCGCCTTTATCTTCCCGGAAATACTCCCAAATTATTTATGAATGCGGGAATCCACAAACCGGATGGAATTATTCTTGATCTTGAAGATTCCGTTGCGCCTGCCAAAAAAGATGAAGCAAAGATTTTAGTCAGGAATGCACTGCGTTCTGTTGATTTTTACGGAGCAGAACGAATGGTTCGTATCAACCAGATTCCAAAAGGACTGGATGACTTGGAATATGTCGTTCCTCATTTTGTGAACCTTATTCTTGTTCCAAAATGTGAAAGTGTAGGACAAATTCAAAAAATTAATGAAAAAATAGAAAAAATACTGAAAGAGAAAAAACTTAATTATCCTGTATACTTGATGCCAATCATTGAAAGTGCTATAGGAGTTATAAAAGCTTATGAAATTGCTTCTGCAACAGAAAATGTTGTAGCTCTTGCTATCGGGTTGGAAGATTATACAGCGGATCTTGGAACTCAAAGAACAAAAGAAGGCAAGGAAAGTTTCTTTGCTCGATGTCAGGTTGTGAATGCTGCTCGTGCTGCTGGCATTCAGCCGATAGATTCAGTATTTTCTGATGTATCTGATATGGAAGCTTTGAAAAAAGTAGTTTTGGAATCTAAATCACTTGGGTTTGAGGGAATGGGTTGTATCCATCCGCGACAAATAAAAATTATTAATGAATATTTTGCTCCGAATGATAGAGAAATTAATAAAGCAAAAATGATAGTTAATGCTTTTCATATTGCCACGGAAAAAGGTTTTGGAGTTGTATCGCTGGGCTCAAAAATGATTGACCCTCCTGTTGTAAAAAGAGCACATAAAACAATTGAGCAAGCAATTAATGCTGGGAAATTGGATGAAAAATGGAGAGAGGATTATTAATAATCCGTAGAAGTTAAGGAGAGTAGAAATGACAGAGTTAGTAAAAATAAAAAACATCATTGAATCTTGGAAAAAATATCTTTCTGACAAATATAATATTACTCAAATTGGGTGTTTTGGATCTTTTGCTAGGGGTGAAGAAAATGAAAATAGTGATATTGATTTGTTAGTAAAATTTTCAGAGCCAATTGGATGGGAATTTATTGAACTGAAGGAATTTCTTGAGAAAATTTTAAAAAGAAGCGTTGATCTTGTAACGGAACCTGCTTTAAAACCCTCCTTGCGGGAAACAATACTAAACGAGGTTAAATTTTTATGAAAAAGGATAAAAAGATATTTATTGAGGATATAATATCATCAATGAATAAAATCGAAGAATATATTGAAGGAATTTCATACCAAGATTTTGTGAAAAGTGATATAGTTATTGATGCTGTAGTACGCAATCTTGAAATAATTGGAGAAGCAGCAAAAAATATTCCAGAGTCATTTAGGAACGAAAAAAATGACATTCCATGGAAGAATATGATTGGTTTAAGGAATATTGTAATTCATGAATACTTTGGTGTAGATTTGAGTATTATCTGGAAAATTATCACAGTAAATATACCCAAAACAAAAAAAGATATACTAAAACTAATATAACAATTGTTAATAAATACTCTTGAAATTCAAATATCTGGAGGAATAGAATGCTTACTAAATTTATAAAAAATGCAGTCGTAAGAAAAATACCGACTGAAATAAATGGTAAACCCATTATTCCTTTTAAAGGAGTTGGAAAATACAAACCAACAGGCAGGAAATTTGCTCCTAAAATTTCAACTTGTGCAGACTATCCTCTCGATGGAAACAAACAGGTTCCAAATTTAAAAGAAGCTCTCATCAAATCCGGCATAAAAGATGGAATGACAATATCAACTCATCATCATTTCAGAAATGGTGACCTGATAGCAGTAGAAGTTTTTAAAATAGCATCTGACTTAGGAATTAAAAACCTGATGTGGTTTCCATCTGCTTCTTTTCCCTGTCACGAACCAATAATAGAATACCTGAAAGATGGTACGATTCATCATATCGAAGGAAGTATGAACGGACCTTTGGGAAGATTCGCTTCGTTGGGGAAAATGAAAGGTACTGGCGTCCTCCGCTCTCATGGAGGTCGTTACCAAGCAGTTCAGGATGGTGAGGTTCAAATTGATATTGCAGTTATTGCGGCTCCTACTGCCGACCCTTTTGGAAATGCAAACGGTGTGGAAGGTCCTTCTGCCTGCGGTCTTCTGGGCTTTGCCCTTGCAGATTCACAATATGCAGATAAAGTTATTGTGGTTACTGATAATCTGATAGAGTTTCCATGTATCCCCTGGCAGATACACGGGAATTATGTGGATTATGTTGTGAAAATGGAGCAGATTGGAATTCCTGAAAAAATTGTATCTGGTACAACTGAAATAACCAAAAGCCCTGACAGACTTCTAATTGCAGAACTCACAGCAAAATTTTGTGAACAAGCAGGTTTAATTAAAAATGGTTTTTCGTTTCAAGCAGGAGCTGGTGGGACTGCTCTTTCAATTGGTGTTTTCTTCGCTGAAATAATGCGTAGAAAAGGAATTAAAGCAAGATTTGCCAGGGGTGGGAGTAATAAATATTTAGTTGAAATGCTTGATGAAGGTCTGGTAGATTATATTCTGGATGGACAAACATTCGACCTGGAAGGCGTTCACTCTATGAGAGAAAATCCTAACCATATTGATACAAGTCCGTTCACAAGTTACAATTACCATGGGAAAGGGAATTTCGCTGGAATTGTTGATATTGTAATTTTGGGTGCAACTGAAGTTGATCTGAATTTCAATGCTAATGTTGTTACCCATTCCGATGGATATTTACTTCATGGTATCGGTGGTTGGCAGAACTGTCTTTTCAGTAAAAATGTAATTCTTCCAGTTCCTTTATTCAGAGATAGAATCCCTGTTATTAAAGACGAGGTTACTACTATCTGTGGTCCCGGAGAACTCATTGATATTATTGTTACAGAACGAGGAATTGCAATCAATCCTCTCCGAAAAGACTTAATTAACAAAATGAAAGATTCAAAATTACCGATAAAAACAATCCAGGAACTAAAAGATGAAGCTGAAAGAATCTGCGGGAAACCAAAAGCAGCAGAATTTGAAGATAAAATAATTGCTGCCATCAAGTGGGTGGATGGAACAGTTATTGATGTAGTGAGACAGGTGAAGGAATAAGCCACGAAGAACACCCCGATACAGTTTACCTCGTCCCGAATGCTTTCGGGACTGGGGTCGTTCCTCCTTACGGGGCAGGCGAATGAACACAAAGAAAAACCTTGCGAATAGTTTGCTCCCCTTCGTACCGTGTCAGGCTTCCGTCAGTTGCCGGATTAAAATTTGACTGATGGTTTCACTTTCCGAAGCTTCCCCAAAAAAATTCTCAAAAATAAGATTCGGAAAGTTTCACTGGAGCTAGAATGGTTTCAATCGGAGAGCTTCTTTCATATAAACCTTCCGTCTGAGCCGGACAAGTCGCAATGGTTGATCTGAATTGCTCTCTCACCGTTCGGCCCGTTCTCCGTAGCATACTGCGAAGGGTGAAAAGGTCTGAAAGATGAAATGTAAGAAACTGACCGTTCCGAAGGTAGAAACTGACCTTCGCAATGGTTGAATCAGTTAATAAAAAAGTTAATTACACAATGGAGAAAAAAATAAATATTTATTTGTAATTACATTCTTGCGGAGATATAATCAATGTTTTCAGCGAAGCAATCTATAAAAATTGAATCCTGAATGTGCAATTAATGTGCAATCCAAAAAAAATGTGCAATTATATTGACATAAGTTTTGTTAATCCTTTTTTAGATGCAGAAATTGTAAAGTAGGAAAATAATATGTTCAATTTAGAAACTCTTATACAAAAGGAAGAGAACAGAGCATTAGAATTTAAAGAGGAATTCCCAAAAAAATTGAAACTTATAAAAACGATAATTGCTTTTGCTAATGGTTCCGGCGGCATAATCTTAATTGGAATCAAAGACAAAACAAAGGATATAATCGGAATTCAGGATGATCCCTTATTAATGGAAGAAAAAATTCAAAACATTGTTTTTGATAATATTAAACCTATCGTGATTCCACATGTTTCGATTTTAAATCATAAAAATAAAATTATTCTAGCTATCAAAATAAATTCCGGTGATCAAAAACCCTATTTTCAAAAAAGTAAGGGACTTGAAGAAGATGTATATATCAGGATCGGATCGACTAATAGAATTGCTGATCAACAAATGATCGACGAGTTAAGCAGAAGGGCAAGAAACATTTCTTATGATTCGATTATCGACTATACAATTTCGACCGAACTGCTTTCTTTGGAAATACTTAATGATTATATAAAAAAAAGAAATGTTGATTTATCCTGTGAATATGAAACATTTGAAAAAATCGGTCTTGCTGAAAAAACTAATGAGCATTCACATCCGAGTATCGCTGGTGTTTTGTTTTTCTCCAATAATTATCCTGAAAAATATTCAAGTTACTTCATTAAATTAGCTGTTTTTTCCGATACTACAAGAAAGAAAATCGAGAAGCAAAAACAATTCGATCCACCTCTTTTATCTCAACTGGAAAATGCCTTTGAATTATGTAAATTCGCCATTCCATCGAGTATTGAACTCAAAGATTTAGAGCAAAAAATAAAATCTTCTCTTCCTTTTGAAATTGTCAGGGAAGCACTTATTAATGCAGTCTGTCACCGTGATTATTCGATTGTCGGTTCAGGAATTCAAATACATATTTTTTCCGATCGAATTGAAATTATTAATCCGGGTGTTCTTCCAGGTGATTTGACAATAGAAGATCTGGGGAAAGGAATTTCGGAAGTCAGGAACAGGCAGATCGTAAAAATTTTCAGAGAATTGGGATATATTGAACAGCTTGGAAGCGGTATCACCCGAATGTTTGAAATTTGTAAAGAAACCGGTTTGGAAAAACCTAAATTCGAGGAGATTGGAAATTATTTCAAAGTAACTTTTTATTATAAAAAAGAAAATTTCGATATATTGTATCGATACATTCAGAAAAATAAAGTTGTGAAAATAAATGAATTAACAGAAAAATTCCAGATGCATCGCAATACTATCCGTTCATATCTTAATAAATTGATAAATAAAAATTTAATTATTCGTGAGGGAAAGGGACCTCAAACCCGCTACAAATTAAAATGAATGTGCAATTAATGTGCAATCCAAAAAAATGTGCAATTGGACGTGAAGGAATAATTAGCCACCCCGATACAGTCATACTTCCTTACGGGGCAGGCGAAGAACGCGAAGGGACACTAAGAAAAAACCTTGTTGTTGATCCGCTCTCTCACCGTTCGGCCCGTTCTCCGTCCGGCAGCTGCCGGACTGCGAAGGGTGAAAAGGTCTGAAATATGAAACGTAAGAAACTGACCGTTCCGAAGGTAGAAACTGACCTTCGCAATGGTTGAACCTGTAGCGAAGAATACAAAGGAGTGCAAAAATCATGAAAAGAAGTCTGTTAATACTGGTTTTATTACTATTAATTAGTTTTGTATTTGCTGATATTTCCCTAAATAAATACGGTCACATCGAGAGATCAAAATCGCAATCTTCAGCAAATTATTACATCGAAAATGGAGAATATTATATCGATATCGACGGGAATACTCTGATCGGGAATTCCCTTTTTGAAATTGAGAACGGCTACTTAACTTTAATTGCAATCGAAGAAAACGTTCCCACCTGGCTTAGGATTTACGATGAAAATGGAAACCTGAAATTTGAAAAAATCTTCAAAAAAGTGATAAATTTTACAACTTCCGAAAATAAGAAATACTCTGCTTTTTTTGATGGAAAAGATTTTCAGGTTCTTGATAATTCTACTTTTCAAATAGAACAATTTGAACGTTCAATAATCTTTGATATCGATAATTACGGTAATCCGATATTTATCGATGATGAAGGCATAATCCATTTCAAAGGTAAAGTTTTTCGACTCGAAAGTATGCGTCGAGTCGAGAATGATTCTGAAAGCTCGAGTCGACGTCGTTCCACTCCTCTCGACTCGAAGATTCGCAAAGTGCTTTTTTATAATAATATCTCATTAATATTCACAGATAATTCTGTTTATCAAATCGATGATAAATTGGAAAAAATTCATTCGTTCAACGGAAAATTCTTTGAAGCAAAAATGATTGATAATTCGCTTTATTTTGTTGAAAAAATCAGGGAAAATGGAAATTTCATTTTTAAATTATATAAGACAGATGATTTTAAAAATATTGAGAAAATTCAAGAAAATATTTTAGAAAAAAATACTAATCGAACTCACGAGCCGATATTTTCTCCTCTTAATTATGGTGCACCGAATCATCCGTTCCCGGTCGGGAACAGTTATGGTGAGATCCAGCAGTATGGTTATAATCCATATCTTCATCCCGGAGTTGATTTTCTGGGAGATGATTATCAGGAAGTTTACTCTGTGCATGATGGATTTGTAAAAGCTGTTCTTACAACCGGGGGTGATCCATATTGGCGAGTTGCAATAGCCAACGAAGATGTTTCCACAGAAACAGAAGGTTATCTTTATGCTCATCTGAACGAAGATTCGATTGTTCATACAGTTGGAGATAGTGTTACAGCCGGAGATTTGTTGGGAACGCTTTATCCCTGGAGCTGGTATGATTTTACTCATATCCACTTTGCCCGATTGGAAGATGAAGGAACTATCTGGTTTGGAAACTGGTGGACGATTGATAATCCGCATGTGGATGTAATCAATATCCAGGATACGATTCCTCCGACTTTTGAAAATGCAATTGACAATGATCTTTTTGCTTTTCGCACAGATAGCGGAACTTATCTGGATCCTGATAACCTTTCCGAAGATTTTGATATAATTGTAAAATGTCATGATATTGAAAATTCAGATTGGCGGATCGATGTATGGGACCTCAGTTTTTCTCTTCATCCTGCAGATAATCCTGATTCAACTGTTTATGAACAATTCTCATTTGCTTATGATATGCCGATTGATACATATTTCTCCAATTATTGGACTGATATCGTCCTTTATACTATCTATTCCCGCGATGCAACTTGCTATTCAATTGGGAATTATAATGAACGAGAATATTATCACATCATCACAAATTCCAATGGCGATTCTCTGATAACAGAAGATGATGCGGATGAGATTTTTAATTCTGCTGATTTTCCGGATAGAGATTATTATTTCAAAGTTACTGTTCGTGATGCTTCCTTGAATGTAACTGTAGATTCGATGCTAGTTACTTTCAATAATGGAGTAATGTCAAACGATGAGATAACAGAAAATTCTGGTATTTATCTATTTCAAAATTATCCTAATCCCTTCAACTCCGAAACAACGATTTACTTTAACACTGAAAACACTGAAGACACCGAAATAGAAATTTATAATGTCAAAGGACAGAAGATAAAAACACTTAATGTCACCATGGGTGGAGTCGAGAAGTCAATTACCTGGGACGGTACTGATGAAAACAACCATCCTGTTTCATCAGGAGTTTATCTCTATAAATTAAAATCAGGGAAAAAAGAAATGACAAAGAAAATGTTATTATTGAAATAGATAGGAGAAAGTTAATGTCAAAAAGAACGATCGTTACAATGCCCGGAGATGGCATCGGGAAAACCGTTTTAAAGGAAGCTATTCGAGTATTGGATGCAGTTGGCTTTGAAGCAGATTATATTCATGCAGATATTGGTTGGGAATTCTGGTGCAAAGAAGGGAATCCGCTTCCACAAAGAACTTTGGATTTACTGCACGAGCATAAACTTGGACTTTTTGGAGCAATTACTTCCAAACCAAAAGCAGAAGCAGCCAAAGAACTTTCGCCTGAACTTCAAGGGAAAGGTTATGTCTATTATAGTCCGATTGTTGGCTTGCGTCAGCACTTTGACCTTTTTATCTGTATGCGCCCCTGTAAAAGTTTCAAAGGAAATCCACTTAATTTTATTAGAAAAGGAAAAGCTGGAACTATTGAAGAACCTGAGGTTAATGTTGTAATTTTCCGTCAGAATACTGAAGGATTATACAGTGGTGTTGAGTGGACAAATCCACCTGAAGAAGTTTATAATGCAATGAAGTCTCATCCAAAATTTAAAAAGTTTGAGTGGTGTCCAAAGGATGAATTAGCTATTTCTACACGTATCTTTACAAAGAAATATACAGAGAAAATTGTTCGAGCAGCATTTGAGCACGCAAAGAAATTTGGATATGGATCTGTAACAGTCTGCGAAAAACCGAATGTAATTCGCGAAACTTCAGGAATGATGCTCGCTATAGGAAAAGAGGTGGCAAGAAAATATCCGGGAATAGAATTCTGGAATACGAATATCGATGCTCAAATGATGTGGCTTACAAAGAACCCCGAGGATTACGGAGTAATAGTTGCAGGTAATATGTTCGGTGATATTGTTTCTGATGGATTCGCAGGTCTTGTTGGAGGGCTTGGATTTGCCTGTAGTGCAAATATTGGTGATGAAGTTGCTATCTTTGAACCCACTCACGGTTCTGCTCCAAAGTATGAAAACTTAAATCTATCCATCGTGAACCCGATCGCAATGATTCTTTCTGCCTGTATGATGCTCGATCACATTGGAGAAACAGCAAAAGCAACCCGCATTAGAAATGCAATAGCAAAAGTTGTAGAAGAAGGTAAAGTTCAGGCTTATGATATGCTCAAACTTCGCGGCTGTCAGGAAGTTCTTGAGCAAGGTGCTGCTTCCACAATAGAAATGACAGATGAGATAATTAAGAATTTGTAGAATATATAAACTTCTGAAGTTTTAAATTTATGTTCCCAAGCCCCAGCTTGGGAACGGATTTAGGAGAAAACAATGAATATAAAAGAACTATGGCCAGAATTAGATTGGATAAAAGACGATGATCTCAGAGATAAAACAGCTAAAACCTGGGAACTTGCTTTAGAAAGAAGCGTTCTCACTGCTGAAGACCTACTACAAATTCCATTCACATTACTTTGTGGTCCAGACCTGAAAGTAACGTTCATGGATCACAAAAGAGCAGTCGTCCACATTGCTAATGAAAGTGGCTTAAAAATGAAAGAATTCTTCAAAGATGAATTGCCAATAAATATGGATGTTTTGATTGCAGGAGCAATTTTATGCGATGTTGGAAAACTTTTGGAATATGTTTTAGATGAAAATGGGAATGCTATTCAAGGAACTTATGGAAAATATCTAAGGCATCCATTTTCTGGAGTAGCATTAGCAGAGGAATGCGGAATCCCTCCTGAAGTTTGTCATATTATAGCTACTCATGCAGGCGAAGGTGATATGGTTAAACGTTCAACTGAAGCGTACATTGTTCATCATGCTGATTTTATGACTTATCTGCCGTTTAAGGGTAGATTGAACGTGTAGTGTAAAGCGACCAGCTTGGTCGCTGTAATTCTCGACCTAGCAGGTCGAGTTACATATCAAAGGAGAAAATTGTGGCTTTAACATTAATAGAAAAAATCATAGCAAATCACTCGAATAAAGAAGTAGTAAAGCCGGGAGAAATAATAGACATCGAGATCGATGTTCGAGTAGCGCGAGATTTCGGCGGTGCAAATGTTGTAATAAATTTGATTCATAACAATCTGGAAATTGAAGATCCTTCCAAAACATTCTTCACATTTGACTGCAATCCAACCGGTTCTGACCAAAAGTATGCCGCAAATCAGCAATATTGCAGGATGTTTGCCCGGGAGAAAGGAATTAAAATTTATGATGTGAATGCTGGAATCGGAACGCATCTCGTCATTGAAAAAGGTTTGGCACTACCGGGAAGCACAGTTATTTCCACTGATTCCCACGCCAATATTCTGGGAGCGATCGGAGCTTTTGGACAGGGAATGGGAGACCAGGATATTGCTGCTGCCTGGGCAAGCGGAAAAAGCTGGTTCAAAGTTCCCAAATCCGTTAAACTCACTTTAAAAGGAAAACGTCCTGAAAATATTTCTGCCAAGGATATTGTTCTAAATTTACTGAATAAATTTGGAGCAAATAAGCTTCTGGGTTTTTCTGTAGAACTTTATGGAGAAGATGTTGAAAAACTTACGCTCGATGAAAGGATCACGGTTTCGTCGATGGCGACGGAAATGGGTGCAATAATCATTTTGATCCCACCTTCAGATGAGATTATTAAATATTGCGAAGATCGTTCCGAGAAGAAACTGGAAAAGATAAAAGCAGATATTGATGCTTTTTACGATAAAGAATTCGAACTCGATTTCAGTAAGTTCATACCAATGGTTTCCAGACCCGGACACCCAGAAGATACAATCAATATTGATAAAGTAAAGAAGACTAAAATAGATTCTGCTTTTATCGGAAGTTGCACAAATGGAAGAATTGATGATATGCGAGTCACAGCAAATATCCTGAAAGACAGAAAAGTAGCTCCCGGTGTTGTTCTGAAGATAGTACCATCAACAGATGAAGTCTGGAATAAATGTTTGGAAGAGGGTTTGATAGAGATTTTCAAAAAAGCTGGAGCTTTGGTAGGTAATGCAGGATGTGCCGGATGTGCTGCCGGTCAGATCGGACAAAATGG